>JAYWEG010000055.1:0-14781 GCA_043779445.1 Bacteroidota bacterium | reverse complement strand
CCGATATGAAAATATTGAAATGTTTAGAACCGAAGCCGAAACTATTTTTTCGAATGTGCTTTTGGCAGATGATGGCAAAACTTTTGATTTTTCTGAATTGTGATTTTCTAGTAACTTTTAAAAAATTTAGTTTGATTTAAACTTCAAAATTACTTTTTTATAATCTAAATAATCTTCAAAAATTAATATGAATTAAATCAAAAAATCATACTTTTACACCTCGAAAAACAAAAAATAAATGAATTTTGACAGACAAAACCTTTCTAATTTAAAATTATTAGATTTATACAAACGATTACTCAAACCTAGATTAATTGAAGAAAAAATGCTTATACTTATCCGTCAAGGAAAAGTATCAAAATGGTTTTCCGGAATTGGGCAAGAAGCAATTTCAGTTGGAATCACTGCAGCGTTAGACAAAGACGAATACATTTTGCCTATGCACAGAAATCTTGGTGTTTTCACAGGTCGAGATATTCCGTTGCACCGATTATTTTCGCAATGGCAGGGTAAAGCCAATGGTTTTACAAAAGGTCGAGATCGAAGTTTTCATTTTGGAACGCAAGAATACAATATAATAGGTATGATTTCGCATCTTGGACCTCAATTGGGCGTTGCTGACGGAATAGCACTTGCCAATAAACTCAAAAAAAACGGAAAAATAACAGCCGTTTTTACTGGCGAGGGTGCTACATCCGAAGGTGATTTTCACGAAGCATTGAACATTGCTGCCGTTTGGGAATTACCCGTTTTGTTTGTTATTGAAAATAATGGCTATGGACTCTCAACACCAACTAACGAACAATATCGCTGTGAAAATCTAGCCGATAAAGGCAAAGGCTATGGAATGGAATCTTATATTGTTGACGGAAATAATATTCTTGAGGTTTATAATTTAATTTCTGATTTAAAAGCATCGATGAAAGAAAATCCTAGACCTATACTATTAGAATTTAAAACTTTCAGAATGCGTGGTCACGAAGAAGCAAGTGGCACAAAATATGTTCCACAAGAAATGATGGATTTGTGGGCAGAAAAAGATCCTGTCGATAATTTTAAAAAATATTTAGAAAATATTGGAGTGCTTTCGGAAGATTTAGATGCGCAATTCAAAGCATTTATTAAGTCCGAAATCGACATTGATTGGGCAAAAGTTCAAGAAGAACCAGAAATTGTTGCCAGTTTATCCGAAGAGTTAAACGATGTTTACAAACCTTATGACTTTGAAGCAGTAGAACCTAGACCAGAAACAGAAAATATTCGTTTAATCGATGCACTTTCAAACAGTTTACGAGAATCGATGCAACGTCACCCAAATTTAGTAATTATGGGTCAAGACATTGCTGAATATGGTGGTGCATTCAAAATCACAGACGCTTTTGTCGATTTATTTGGCAAAGAAAGAGTCAGAAATACGCCTATTTGCGAAAGCGCAATTGTCTCGGCAGCAATGGGTTTGTCCATAAATGGATATAAAGCTATTGTCGAAATGCAGTTTGCCGACTTTGTTTCGACGGGTTTCAATCCGATAGTCAATTTATTGGCAAAATCGCATTATCGCTGGCTCGAAAATGCCGATGTTGTAGTTCGTATGCCTTGCGGTGGAGGGACTCAAGCGGGACCATTTCATTCGCAAACCAATGAGGCTTGGTTTACTAAAACACCAGGTTTGAAAGTAGTTTATCCAGCATTTCCAGCAGATGCCAAAGGTTTGTTGAATACTGCAATTAATGACCCAAATCCAGTAATGTTTTTTGAGCACAAGCAGTTGTATCGTTCTGTTTATCAAGATGTACCAAAAGATTATTATACAATTCCATTCGGGAAAGCATCATTGATACAAGAAGGAAATCAAGTAACCATAATTTCGTTCGGGGCCGGTGTGCATTGGGCTTTGGAAACTTTAAGTAAAAACCCAGAAATTTTGGCTGATTTAATTGATTTACGAACCTTGCAGCCATTAGATTCTGAAACCATTTTCGAATCTATAAAAAAAACAGGTCGGTGTATAATTTTGCAAGAAGATTCGATGTTTGGTGGAATTTCTAGTGATATTTCGGCATTGATTATGGAAAATTGTTTCAAGTATCTCGATGCTCCAGTAAAACGTGTGGCGAGTTTGGAAACTCCAATTCCGTTTGTAAAAGCATTGGAAGATCAATATTTACCAAAAATTCGTTTTGAACAAGAATTATTAGAATTATTGAAATATTAGAAAAGTTTAGGGTTTAAAGTTTAGGTTAAACCTATAACTAAAAAACCTACAACCTAAAAAGTATGACACCTTTAAAAGAAAAATTATTGATTAAAGATGCAACAATCAATAAAGTACAATATGACAAAGAATGGTTTTTTTATCTCGAAGATATGAAATATCATTTAAAGGAAGATTTGTCCGAAGTCGAGTATGTATATTTACCGATGATAATTGATGGAGATCAAGAATTTGTAAAATGCGCGAGCTTTGAAGATATTATTCGGGGGAGAAAGGAAATTTGAAAAATTAGCAAAGCGTAAAAGGCAAAAATTAAAAAAAACTAAATATAATGCATTCTTAAAATCATTAAAAAACTATGAAAACAATAATTAAATCAACATTAATCGTTTTTGTATCAATGCAAATACAATCAATTGTTGCACAAGTTAAATCAATAAAAATGACAAATCCGTTACTACAAAAAAGTACGTTACAATATCAAGCACCCATTTTCGACAAAATAAAAGATGCTGATTTCAAACCAGCATTCGATTTTGGATTAAAAGTTCATGATTTGGAAATTGATAAAATTGCTAATGATAAATCTAAGGCAACTTTTCAAAACACAGTTTTAGCTCTAGAAATTTGCGGCGTAGATTTGGGTCGTGCGACAGGAATTTTTTATAATCTGACTGGGGCAAACACCAATCCTACTTTGCAAAAAATTGAAGAAAAATATGCACCAATATTTTCTGCTCACAATGATAAAATATATTTGAATAGCAAAATCTATAATCGTATTAAGGCAGTGGATTTAAAAACGCTTAAAGGCGAAGATAAAAAATTGACTGAATATTATTTACAGCAATTTGAATTGGCTGGTGCAAATTTATCTGATTCGGATAAAGAAAAAATGAAGAAAATCAATGAAGAGTTGGCAGTTTTGAGTACAACTTTTTCAAATAAATTATTGATTGCAAGAAAAAACGGTGCGGTTTTATTTACTGATGAAAAAGAATTATCAGGATTAAGCCCAGAGGATATTGCAGCAGCCAAAGCTAAAGCAACCGAAGCTGGAAAAATTGGATATTTGATTGGTTTACAAAATACAACACAGCAACCGCCATTACAAAATATGACTAATCGCGCTTCGAGAGAAAAATTATTTAAATCTGCATTTACTCGTGCGGAAAAAAGCGATGAAGGCGACACTAGAGAAACACTTGAAAAAATGGCTAAATTGCGTTTGCAAAAAGCCAAATTAATGGGCAAAAAAAGTTATTCCGAATGGCGTTTGCAAGATCAAATGGCTCAAAAACCTGCCGCCGCAATGGATATTTTGGCAAAAATTGCAAAACCAGCCGTGGAGAAATCTAAAATCGAAGCAAAGGATATTCAGGATTTGATCGATGCTCAAAAAGGTGGATTTAAACTCGAGCCTTGGGATTGGAATTTCTACTCAGAACAAGTTCGAAAAGCGAAATATGATTTAGATGAAAGTCAAATAAAACCGTATTTCGAAGTCAATACCGTACTTGAAAAAGGAGTTTTCTTTGCTGCAAAAAAAATGTACGGAATAACTTTTAAAGTTCGAAAAGATTTGCCAGTTTATAATAATGATGTAGTTGTTTATGAAGTTTTTGATGACAAAGGAACATCAATTGCGATTTATTATTTAGATTTTTATACTCGTGATAACAAAAACGGAGGTGCTTGGATGAACAATTTTGTAAGTCAATCGCATTATTTGAAACAAAAACCAGTAATTGTCAATGTGTATAATTTTGCAAAACCTACTGCTGGAAATCCTTCTTTGATTAGTTTTGACGATGTAACAACCATGTTTCACGAATTTGGTCACACACTTCACGGATTGTTTGCGAATCAACAATATGTTACGCTTTCTGGAACTTCAGTTCCAAGAGATTATGTGGAATTTCCCTCACAAATCAACGAACACGCAGCATTAGATCCAGAAGTTTTGAAAAACTATGCGATTCATTATCAAACCAAAGAAACTATTCCGCAAGCATTAATAGACAAAATCAAAAGAGCAGAAACATTTAATAAAGGATATGATGTTACTGAACTTTTAGCTGCTGCAACGTTAGACATGGCTTGGCATAGCGTAGAAAACGAAGCCGATTTTAAACCAACTCTGCAATTTGAAAAAGAAGCACTTCAAAAATATGGATTATTAGTGAATGAAGTCCCAACTCGTTATCATTCGCCGTATTTTGCACACATTTGGTCTGGTGGATATTCATCAGGATATTATGCGTATACTTGGTCAAAAACACTTGACTATAATGCTTTTGATTGGATGCAAGCTCATGGTGGAATGACAAGAGCCAATTGCGATCGTTTCAAAAAATATATTTTATCGGTTGGAAATAGTGTCGATTTAAACAAGGCTTTCAAAGATTTTATTGGTCACGAAATGCAAATTGAACCTTATTTAAAGAATGCAGGATTAAAATAGATTTTTTTATATCAAAAAGCACTATTAGAATTAATTATAATAATCAAAACGTTACTTTTTAAGTAGCGTTTTTTTGTTTATCTATTAATTAAATATTTAAAATGAATATATTATATGGAGTTCCTGAAGAAGGAATGGGGCATGCATCTCGAAGAAAGAGTTGTCATAGATTTTTTAGTTCAAAATCAAAATGTTCAAGTGGTTTCTAGCTCTAGAGCCTATCAATTTTTGAATAAAAAAATTCCGAATAGAGTTCATGAAATCGAAGCCACACAATTATCTTTCAAAGAATACGAAGTTTCCAGAACAAAAACTTTTTTATTGAATTCAAAAAACGTTTCAAAGTTATTATTTCAAAATTTTGGAGAATATTTGCATCTTAAAAAAGATTTTAAAGTTGATTTAGTCATTAGTATTTTCGAAACATTTATGACTTAATTTGCTAAAAGACAACATTTACCATCGATTAGTATTGATAAAATGCAAGTCATTGATCGATGCAATTTAGACTAAAAATCCCAGCCGAAGAAAAGAAAAATTAAAAGAATTTCTAACCAAATATCGAAAAAATATCGAAAGTTAAATTAAAATTATTATTTTTATATTCAATTAACAAAAAATAAATTAGTAGTTATGAAAATTAAAAATATTTATTTAGTCTTTATACTATCAATTTTATGTCAATGCAAAAAATCAGAAAATAATCATTTTGACGAAAAAATTGTTAACGAAAAAATTTTAACACGTGATCAAGTTGTTTCAAATGACATTATATTTAAAGTTACAGATGTTACTAAAAAAGTTTCAGATTCACTAGATATTAGCCCATTGTCGCAAATAGGCATTGTTGTAAATGGTAAGGAATATGAAATTTCGAAAGTACCTGGCGAAGGTGGAATAATCGAAAAATCAGATTTCATGAATAATAATGTTCCTGCAACAGCAATATCGGCTTGTAGTTCTTGGTGGGCAGGCTCGGGCGATTGGTTCTATGTGATACAAGAAGCAAATAAAGTAATTGTTTACAAAGGTTGGGATGGAGAAGGCAACGAGGACAACATAGGAAAAAATTGGGAAATTGCAAAAGAAATTAAACTGAAATAAATTTTTTAATAGAATCTAAAAAATATTACTTTTGAAATCATTAAACAACTAAATACATACAAATGGGATTATTAGAAAAAAGAGGAATTGCTGCATTTCAAGACCATCATTTTGGTAAGATTGTTGAAGAAATTAATCAATTAGCAGGTTTTAATTTAGAATTAGAGGTAAAATGGGAACATCTAGCAGTAGAAGATTATTCGCATTTGTATGAAGAAGGTTTTATGAAAGTCTACTTTACTCCAATTATCGAAGCATTGAAAGACATCACATCAGATGAAATGGGTAAAGAAGCATTAAAGGAAACATTGCATAAAATAATTATCACAAATGAAAAAGATCATTCGTCGCTACCAAACGCTCTTTCTTTTAGTGATGGAGTGTTAACTTTTGACCATAATCCGATCACGAATTTGGATTATTATGAAGAAAGAACTAATGAATTGTCAAAGTTTTTAATGAAGTTAATGTAATTTAAACATTAAAAATGATAAAGCAAACAGCAGGAAAAATTTTCGGAAAAATTCAATTTGTAGAAAATTTCCCAGATTACAAAGTTAAAATAGTTGACGGAATTGCGGATTTGAATGTTTAGGTTGTAAATGATTTTCCAAATTCCACTGGAAAATGGAAAATTGTTCACAACTTTCCGGATTATAAAATTAAAATTGTAGAAAATTTTGCTGATTTCACCATAAAATTTGTAGATAATTTCCCTGGTTTGAAGTAGAGTTTAAAAAAATTTGTTACTATGAATATGACCATTATTCAAAAATAATTTCTTTTTTTGAATTAATCTTTAAAATTGCAAAAGGATTAGAAAATTCGTATTCAGGATTTAATGCTTTTTCTATTTCTGATTCTTTGATATTAATAATTATTTTTGTTGGGGTTTCTTCAATTTTTACTACTTCGGTTTTGTATTTGCCAGTTGGTTTTTCTCCCATATTTAAAATCACAAAATTACACGTTTCTATATCCGAGGCAATAACTTTGCCTTTTAGATTTTTATCATTCAAAAGCATTTGGATTTCTTTGGATTCTGATAATGTCTCATAGAATTTTATTTTGGCTCCACCATCATTTTGTTGTGAAATTATTTCACATAATTGATTGCTAATAATTGTCTTTTTTGCCCCGCAAGAAACAAATACAATGGAAAGAAATATAAAAATTAGTTTTTTCATGATTTTTTATTTACAGCGTTTTGATATAGATTTTCATACAAAGGCAAAATATTTTTTATGTCAAATTGCTTCGCAGTTTCTAAAGCATTTTCTTTGAATTTATTTAGTATTTCATCTGTTTTGAGTATTCGAAGTGAATTTTCTGCCATTTCTTCCACTTTTCCCACATCACTCAAATATCCAGAAACTCCCTCAAAATTTACTTCGGGCAAGCCGCCAGAATTACTAGAAATTACTGGAACTCCCGAGGCCATTGCTTCTAAGGCTGCCAAACCAAAACTTTCGGTTTCTGATGGAAGTAAAAACAAATCAGAATAACTCAATATTTTATCTATTTCGTTACTGTTGCCAAAGAAAATTACTTTATCCGAAATTCCTAATTCATCACATAATCGTTCTGCTTTTTCCTTCTCTGGACCATCTCCAACCATCATTAGTTTTGCAGGAATTTCTTTTTGAATCATGTTGAAAATTTTAATGATATCAGGAATTCGCTTTACGGCTCTAAAATTACTAATGTGGGTTACAATTCTTTCTTGTGGTTTAGCAATCACTGATCTATAGCATTCTATATGATTCTGATTAATATTTTTGCTTAACTCAATAAAATTCGGAATGACTACAATTTCTTTTTTGATATCAAATAATTTCAAGGTGTCATCTTTCAAACTTTGGGAAACCGAAGTAACCACATCGGATTTATTGATGCTAAAAGTTACTGCAGTTTTATAAAACGGATGACTCCCAACCAAGGTAATATCAGTCCCGTGAAGTGTTGTGACCATTGGAATATCTATGCCTTGATCTTTAAGCATTTGTTTTGCCATGTAACCCGCATAGGCATGTGGAATGGCATAATGAACGTGTAAAAGTTCAATTTTATGCAATTTAACCATGTCAACTAATTTACTTGACAAAGCCAATTCATAGGGCTGAAAATGAAATAATGGATATTCTGGAACGTTAACTTCATGATAATGAACATTTTGATTTAACAATGCCAAACGTACTGGTTGTCTGTAAGTTATAAAATGTATTTCATGACCACGACGCGCCAGTTCTAAACCTAATTCTGTAGCTACAACGCCACTTCCGCCAAATGTTGGATAACAAACAATTGCAATTTTCATGATTTTTTATTTTATAATTGCATCTTGAATTATTTTTTGAATATCTTCTCGAATACTGTTTTTGGACAATAGATTTGGAGCGTTTCCGTCTGGGAAAGTTCTGTTTGAAAGAAAAACATATACAATTTCTGTTTCTGGATCTGCCCAAGTCATGGTACCAGTAAAACCAGTATGACCAAAACTACTTTTTGAAACACATTTGCAAGTTGGTCCAGTTTCTTGACCTAATTGTGGTTTATCAAATCCAAGTGCACGCCGATTTCCTTCGGCTAAAAAATAGCAAGTATTGAAATCATCAAATGTTTTTTCTGAAAAATATTGTTGGTTTCCATAGTTTCCTTTTTGCAAATAAAGTTGCATCATTTTAGCAATATCCATCGAATTTGAAAACAATCCAGCGTGACCACCAACTCCTCCTTGCATGGCAGCGCCCATATCATGAACGTTTCCTTGCAAAGTCTGATAGCGAAAATAGGTATCAATTTCTGTTGGTACAATTATTTTTTTATCGAATTTTTCGAGTGGATTGTAGGTTGTGTTTGTCATTCCCATCGAATTATAGAAATTTTCTTTTACCAAAAAATCTAAAGATTTACCAGAATTTTTCTCTAAAAATTCCTTCATGATAATAAACGTAAAATCGCTGTATTTGTATTCTAATTTTGGAATCAGTTTACTATTCGCTATAATTTTCATTATGGAATCATTAAAATCGTTTCTGATGTATAGATTTTCAGCTACTTTTTTAGAAAAATTTTCTTCTGATACTTTTCTGTAATATTTTTCCATAGGTTGCTTATTGGCATCTAATGTTTTGATATAAAACGGAATCCAAGCCTGAAAACGTGCATAATGTGACAATAAACTTTTGAATGTGACGTCGGATTTATCTGTGTTTTGAAAAATAGGAACCATTTCAGCCAATTTCGAATCTAAATTTATTTTTTTTAGATCATACATTTGCATTACATTTGGCAAAGTTGCTACCACTTTTGTAATGGAAGCAACATCATAAATATTAGAATCTACAATTTTATCAATATTTTCATAGGTTTGATAGCCAAACGATTTTTGATAAATAACTTTCCCTTTTCGAGCAACTAAAACCTGCATTCCAGGTGCCATTTTTCCGTTGATGGCTTTGTTGGCAACTCCATCGATTTTGTTAAGAATTTCTGGATTCATTCCAACATTTTCGGGTGCAGTAAATCCCAATCGATTCAATTTTTGAGTGGTTAATCCATCATTTACTTTAAAAAATGAATTTATAGAAACGGGCAATTTTCCTTTAGATTCTATGGCTCCAAAAAGTAATTCTGCCGAAACTTCTTGAGCTATATCTGAGTTTTGATATGCAACAACTAAACCTTCAATATTTTCAAAATCTGGTATTTGCAATAGAGAATAGGGTTTTGTGAAAACATCTAAAATCACTTTATTATTTTCGGCAACTTTCTTTATAAGTTCTAATTCATACTCCGAAAAATCATATTTCCCGAATCGCAAATCCGATTTATGAAAACCAAGAATTACAGTATCAAAATTCTTTAGTTTTATATTCAGGCTGTCAATGTTTTTTTCATCAACTTCTGAAACATCAGTATATTTTTTCAGCGTTGAAAGAAATGTGGAGTAAGGAAAATCTCCTAATCTAACGTACGCAATTTTGTTTTTTTCTAAATTTTTTATAGGGAGAATTTCATCTTTATTTTTTAAAACGGTAATGGCATTTTCTAAAAGTTCATAACTCAATGCATCGTTTGAAGGAGAACTTAAATCTTTTTCAAGATTTTCGGTTACAATAGGTTTGTAATGATTTAGTCCAGCTCTGAATTTATATTTTAAAATTTTTTTTACCGAAAATTCAATTCTTTCCTTGGTAATTAACGTATCAATATAGGCTTGTTTGAATTTTTCGATAGCTACAGGAACATTTTCTGGAAAAAGTAAAATATCATTTCCTGCTAAAAAAGCTTCAAGATCAATATCTCCGGGATTTTTGAAATTACTAGCTCCTTTCATATTTAGTGCATCTGTGAAAATTAAACCTTTGAAGCCAAGTTCTTTTTGAAGAATGTTGGTGACTACATTATACGAAATCGAAGATGGATAATTGGGTCTGGATTCTAAACTAGGAACGTTCAAATGAGCGACCATCACTGATTCTAAACCTGCTTTGAACATTTCTTTGTATGGATACAATTCAATATCATTAATTCGTTCTTTCGAAAAATTAATTATTGGTAGACCTTTGTGAGAATCTGTTTCCGAATCGCCATGACCTGGAAAATGTTTTCCAGTAGAAAAAATATTTTCACTTTTGAAACCTTTCATTAATGCTAAAGCATGCTCTGTAACTTTGAATTTGTCTTCTCCAAAAGATCGAAAACCAATAATTGGATTTCTAGGATTTGTATTGATGTCGATTACTGGTGCAAAATTGAAATGAATATTCATTCTCTTACATTCTTTAGCCATTTTCGCACCTAATTTTTCTATTAGATTCATATCTTGAATGGCTCCAAGTGTCATATTCCATGGATATCTATAAGTAGAATCCAATCGCATATTCAAACCCCATTCTGCGTCATTGCCAATAAATAAAGGGATTTTTGCAATGCTCTGATAATGATTAGAAAATTTTGCTTGTCGTTGTGGCCCGCCTTGAAAGAAAATTAGTCCTCCAATTTTTTGTTCATTTACTAGTTTTTCTATGGCATGTGTATGAACAGTATCTTTATTAGACCAAGCTGCAACCATGAACAATTGACCTAGCTTTTCGTCAAAATTCATACTATTAAACGTACTATCTACCCATTTTTTTTCTTCTATACTATTAAAATCTTCTTTCACAACAAGTGGAGTGGAGTCTAATTTTATTTTTAATGAAACTGCTTCAATTGATATTGTTTTTTTTGGAATAATTGCATTTGTAGTGTCTTTTTTTGTAGCACAATTGCAAATTAAAAAAAGAATTAAACTACAAATTGAAAAGTTTAGGCTTAATTTTTTCATTATGTATTTTTAAAAGAAACGGCTATGCCAACTGTCACTTGCAGGAACCTCCCAAGATTCGTGATATTCTTCGATTGAATTCACTAAATTATTAAAAACAATAGTATTTTCTGTAACGGCTTTTTCTTTCGCCATTTTTTTAAAATCGATTAATGATTTATGGGCAATATGTTCTCCATTTTTGAAAGTGACATTCATTTTGTCCAACAAATCAACTTGATATTTTTGTTCTAAACTTTGAATAAATTGCACCGAAGCATCGATGGAACAACCAGTTGCTGCTTGAATGTCTTGGTCTACTGCAATGATTATAAAACGATTATATTTCATTTCAAAACCACATTCTAAAGATGTTCCGTGAGCGGACCAATTTTCTAAAAATGAAGTTAGTGACAATTCAATTTCTGAAAATTCTTGGTCAGAAAATTTTCTGTTGGATTGGTATATCCAAATTTTGGATTCCTCTGATAAATTTTCGAATGGAATTAACATGTTGAATTAGGAATTATTGGTTATATTTTTTATAAATCGTGAGCGTTTGCTATTAGTTCTGCAATGTCCATGACTTTTACATCGGCTTCTTTTTCTTTATTTTTGATTCCATCTGACATCATGGTATTACAAAATGGACAGCCAGCAGCGATAATCTCTGGTTTTAGTTCTAATGCTTCTTCGGTTCGTTCGATGTTTATTTCTTTATTTCCTGGTTCTGCATCTTTAAACATTTGAGCGCCACCAGCGCCACAACATAAACCATTGGCTTTTGAGCGTTTCATTTCGACTAATTCGGCATCGAGTTTTTGAATTAAATCTCGTGGTGCTTCATAGATTTTGTTGGCTCTTCCAAGATAACAAGGATCGTGAAAAGTTATTTTTTTGCCTTTGAATTGTCCACCTTCAATAGTTAATCGTCCATCGTCTAACAATGATTTCAAAAATTCTGTATGATGAATTACTTCGTATTTTCCGCCCAATTCTGGATATTCGTTTTTGAGTGTATTGAAGCAATGAGGACAAGCGGTTACTATTTTTTTTGCTTCGTAGGCATTTAGAACTTCTATATTCATCATGGCCTGCATTTGAAACAAGAATTCGTTTCCTGCTCTTTTTGCGGGATCGCCTGTACAACTTTCCTCTGTTCCTAAAACAGCAAACTCCACTTTCGTTCGATTTAGTATTTTAACAAAAGCTTTTGTGATTTTTTTGGCTCTGTCGTCAAAACTCCCTGCACAGCCTACCCAAAATAGGACTTCGGGTTGTTTGCCTTGGGCAAGCATTTCTGCCATTGTTGGGACTATTAATGTTTCTTCCATAAATTGTTTATTTGTGTATTTTTAAATTTGGTGATTTGTTTTTATCAAATAACCAAATAATCAAAAGACCTATTTTTATTCGTGTTTTCCGTCGTCAAAAACTTGTATTGTAACTTCTTTTTCAATTAAATCTGTAAAATGCCCACGATACCGTGTTGCTTTGACTAAGTGGTTATCGATCCAATGGTAATTCCCACCTCTTGGTTTTCCCATGACCATGCCATGGTATTTGAATCCGTGTTTTTTGAGCCAAATTTCGGTGTATTCTCTATGTGCCTCGGTTCTGGAGGTAAAAAAGAATATGATATGACCTTCGTCGTACCATTTGTTCAATGTTATTAGCGCATCTGGATAAACTTCGGCGGTAAGCATACGTTCAGGCTCTTCGTTTGGAATGTCGTCACAAACAGTTCCATCAATATCGATCAGATAGTTTTTTACACCTTCTGGTAATATTGGACTAATGGTTTGACCGTTTTCTGTTGCTGTGACTAATTGTTTGTCTAGATCTTCTAAATTCATTATTTTTTATTATTCTGGTATACTAATTTTACTCATTTGTTGTTTGCGTGAGGGGTTGAAGCGATATCCCACGCTTTTTGGCGTGGATTTAGCGGAAGACCCGACCCAAAATTGCGAGGCACGAAGCAATCTTGAGGGTCACGCCCAAATTATTTTAGTTTTCGTTTTTCCAATTTAAGCGATCTTGTTGGTTATATTGCCATGGTGCGCCATTGTTTTCTATGTTTGACATCATTGCGTTTACGGGCATTGGAGCGGCACTTTGCTCCATGACGAGGTAGCGTCGCATGTCGATTATGATGGATAACGGACTAATGTTTACTGGACATTCTTGAACACATGCATTGCATGAGGTACAGGCCCAGAGTTCTTCTGGTGTGATGAAATCGTGGAGTAATGTTCTATTATCAGGAATAAAAATGCCTTTATTGGCATCGATATTTTTACCAACTTCTACTAAACGATCACGGGTATCCATCATGATTTTTCGTGGCGAAAGTTTTTTGCCAGTTATGTTTGCAGGACAAACGGAGGTGCATCGACCACATTCTGTGCACGTATAGGCATTTAGTAGTTGAACCCAATTGAGATCTTGCACATCTTGAGCTCCAAATTTGGTCGGCGTTGCGTTTGGATCTATTTCGAGGGTTGCATAAGGATCGGCATTTGGATCCATCATGAGTTTGACTTCTTTGGTAACCGAAGGTAAATCGTCGAGTTCGCCAAGCGGATTCAAATCTGCAAAGTAGGTGTTTGGAAAAGCCAACAGAATATGTAAATGTTTTGAAAAATATAGGTAATTCAGAAAAACTAAAATTCCTGTAATGTGCATCCACCAAAAGGTCATTTCTAGCATTTCGACGGTTTGTGGAATCATTCCGCTAAAAATTGGATAGATGAATTTTGATATGGGGAATGCTCCTGGAGTTAGATTTTGTTGATGTACATCGGTAGCATTCATCAATAAAAACAAGGTCATGAGGACAATTTCGAAATAAATAATGTAATTCGCATCCGATTTTGGCCAACCTTTTAGATCAGAACTAATGAATCTTTTGAGTTTGACTACATTTCGACGTGTCCAGAAAATGATTACGGAAATGAGGACTAAAAATGCCAGAATTTCGAATGAGGCAATGAGCACATTATAAAAAACTCCGAGTCCAACGAAGGCTCTATGAGTTCCTAAAAGCCCATCGGTTACGATTTCTAAAAGTTCTATGTTAATAATTATAAATCCTACATAAACAATTACATGAAGAATTCCTGCTACTGGTCTTTTAACCATTTTTGATTGTCCAAGTGCAATCATTGTCATGTTTTTCCAACGCGATGTACTATTTGATTTTCGATCAATATCTTGCCCAAGTTTTATGTTTCGGATGATTTTTTTGATGTTTGTAGCAAAAAAACTGATACCTACGAGTAATAAAATGGCGAATAATATGTTTGGTAAATAACTCATAAAGTAATTTTTTATTTTTTAATAGAATCTTTTATTGGTGCCGTATAGGGTTTGTTTTTCTTTCCGAAAAGTGAAACATTTACATATCGGGTTGGGTTCAATCGAAGATCTTGTAACAACAATTCGAGTTCTTTAGATGTTTTATTGAAATTAGTATACAATGTTTCGTCTTTCAATAATTTCCCCATAGAACCTTTTCCTGCCTGAAGATTGACCATAATTTTATCTACGTTTGCTAATGTTTTTTCTAAATTTTTGACTGTTTGTCCGAAATTAACTTTTTTGAGAGAATCAGATAAAACAGCAAAATCCCCAGATATTTTATTAGCATTTGACATTGTTGCATTTAGGTTTTTTTCGTTAGCG
>JAYWEG010000054.1:0-2329 GCA_043779445.1 Bacteroidota bacterium | reverse complement strand
GAAAATTTATGAAGCAATTTACTAATTTTTCTTAACATATTGTTAATTCGAGTAAAATTTATATAAATTTATAAATTATACAAGCAATTTATGTATTTGACTATAAATCAATTCTAAATTCATTATTAATGAAGATTGAATTTAACGTAATTTTCATCAAAATCAATCCACAAATTTAAAAAGCCTATATTTGCAAAAAATATAACAGAAATGAGCACTTTCGAGCAATTTAATCTACCAAAATCATTACAAAAAGCCATCGATGATTTAGGTTTTACAATGCCAACGCCAATTCAAGAAAAATCTTTTTCAGTAATAATGTCTGGTCGAGACATGATGGGAATTGCACAAACTGGAACAGGAAAAACATTTGCTTACTTACTGCCATTACTCAAATTATATAAATTTACACCAACCAACACGCCTAAAATTGTTATACTGGTGCCCACTCGAGAATTGGTGGTGCAAGTTGTCGAAGAAGTTGAGAAATTATCTAAATACATGTCGATAAGAACGCTGGGTGTTTACGGTGGCGTGAACATTAATACACAAAAAAAAGCTGTTTTTGAAGGCATTGATATTTTAGTTGGAACCCCAGGACGGATTATGGATCTTGCGCTAGACGCTTACATCAGATTCGATGAAACTCAAAAATTAGTCATTGATGAATTCGACGAAATGTTGAATTTAGGTTTTAGAATTCAGTTAACATCCATTTTTTCGATGATGCGTGCCAAACGCCAAAACATTTTATTTTCGGCAACCATGACTGATGAAGTTGATGCTGTACTAAACGATTTTTTCGATTTTCCAGAGGAAATTACACTGTCTCCATCTGGAACTCCGTTGGAACAAATCAAGCAATTGTCTTATCATTTGCCGAATTTCAATACTAAAATAAATTTATTGAAACATTTGTTGGACAACAATTCTGAAATGTCACGAATTTTAGTTTTCGTGAATAATAAAAAAATTGCCGACATGCTTCACGAACGTATTGAAGCAGATTTTCCTGATGAATTTGGAGTAATTCACTCTAATAAATCACAAAATTATCGATTAACGACAATGGCAAATTTTCAAGATGGTCAACTTCGAGGCATAATCACATCAGATATTATGGCTCGTGGATTGGATATTTCGAATATTACGCATGTAATTAATTTCGAAATGCCAGAAATGCCAGAGCAATACATGCACCGAATTGGTCGAACAGGTCGCGCCGATGCTACTGGAACAGCAATTAGTTTTGTAACCCCACGAGAAGAAGAAATGAAATTTGAAGTAGAAGCATTAATGGAAACCGAAATCGAAATTCTAGAAAAACCTTCCGATGTCGAAATTTCATTGTTGTTAATTGGTCCTGAAAAAGAAAAGCAAATCGTAAAATTTTTATTGAAAAATAAAAAACTCGATGGTGATGGCGCATTTCAGGAAAAATCTGCAAAGAACAAAAAAGTCAATCTTGGTGGACCATCAAAAACAAAGAAAAAAGTTTCGAGTTCCGTAAATAGAAATATTTTAAAAACTCGAGATAAAAAAAGAAAAGACAAAAAATAATTGAAATTTAAAAATTGATTATTATTTTTGATAAACAAATTTAGAAATGCAATTCAAACACCCTGAACTTCTCTTCTTTCTTTTTCTTTTACTCGTTCCGATTCTGGTTCATTTGTTTCAATTACGACGGTTCAAGAAAGAATATTTTACCAATGTTCAGTTTTTAAAAGAACTTTCTATTCAAACTCGAAAAAGTTCTAAAATCAAAAAATGGTTACTTTTGTGTACTAGATTATTGCTATTGGCTTTCTTGATACTTGCATTTGCACAACCTTTTTTTAAGTCCAAAGACAGCAAAAATGCCCATAACGAAATGTATATTGTTCTCGATAATTCCTTTTCGATGCAAGCCAAAGGTCAAAAAGGTGAATTACTAAAACGAGCCATTCAAGAATTGCTAGAAGAAACTCCAGTAAACATGCCATTTTCGTTAATTACTAATAATGAAACATTTTGGAATTCAGACATAAAATCGCTTCAAAAAGATTTACAAAACCTAAAATATTCTGCAACACCATTTAGTTTAGAAAACACAATGGCGAAAATAAAAGCTAGAAAATCAGTATTTAATAAAGATATTATTGTTATTACAGATGCTGTTGGCTTGGAGGAAAAACAAACCAAATCTATAACTAAAGATTTGAATCCTTACTTTATTATTCCAAAAGCCGAACAAAAAAATAATGTTTCGATCGATAGCGTTTATATTAGTCAAAATCTTGAAAATTTTTTTGAAATAGGAGTAAAATTATCCGATTATGGTGAAGAT
>JAYWEG010000053.1:0-2334 GCA_043779445.1 Bacteroidota bacterium | reverse complement strand
AAGAAAACAATAATCTTCAGGACAAATACGGAAGAAGTCTTGGTTATCTGATTCTAAATGATGGTAGAGTTTTAAACGAAATTATGATAAAAGAAGGCTATGCAAAACCGTACAACGACGTTTTTTGTGAAATGCTTCCATTGTATCAAGAATGGAATTTACAAGCTAAAAACAGCTTAAAAGGATTATATTCTTTAGTAAATAGATTTTAAATTGATTGTGGACTAAATGTGGGCTAGGATTAGAAATAAAAAACCCTAACTAATTGATAATCAATCGTTAGGGTTTTAATTCTGCGGAGAAAGAGGGATTCGAACCCCCGGACCTGTGACAGTCAACAGTTTTCAAGACTGCCGCATTCGACCGCTCTGCCATTTCTCCAATTTGAGCGTGCGCAATTTGTTATTGCGAGTGCAAATATAATACTATTTTAT
The DNA here is from genome assembly GCA_043779445.1 of Bacteroidota bacterium. Taxonomy (GTDB): domain Bacteria; phylum Bacteroidota; class Bacteroidia; order Flavobacteriales; family Flavobacteriaceae; genus Flavobacterium. The sequence goes on along the minus strand of JAYWEG010000053.1, from coordinate 1,900 downwards.
TATTGTCAAAGTTAAAACTAAATAAATTTGAAATTATTTTTTAATAATTGACATATTCAGTAATCTCTAATCCATAACCAATCATTCCAACTCGTTTTGAATGTTCTGCATTGGATACTAATCTGATTTTAGTAATATCAATATCATGCAAAATTTGTGCTCCAATTCCAAAATCTTTGCTGTCAATAATTATTTTTGGTGCTTTCATCACACCATTGGTTTGCAACGATTTAAGTTCGGTAATTCGTTGTAACATATTGATTGATTGCATGTCTTGATTGATAAAAATAATGGCTCCTTTGCCATTATCATTGATAATCTTGAACATATCGTCTAATTGTTTGTCGGCATTGTTGGTTAAAGTTCCCAGCAGATCGTTATTTACTTGTGAGGAATTGATTCGAGTTAAAATGGATTCTCCAATGTTCCAAGTCCCTTTTGTTAATGAAATATGAATTTGTTTATTGGTAGTTTGCTCATATGCACGAAGTCTAAAATTTCCAAATCGGGTTTTGATTTCGAAATCTTCTTTTTTGACTATCAAACTATCATGTTGCATTCGGTATGCAACCAAATCTTCAATCGAAACCAGCTTCAAATCGAACTTTTTTGCAACTTCAACTAATTCTGGTAAACGAGCCATAGTTCCATCTTCGTTCATTATTTCAACAATAACTCCAGCTGATTTGAATCCTGCCAATCTAGCAAAGTCAATGGCAGCTTCAGTATGACCCGTGCGACGCAAAACGCCACCTTGCTTGGCAACTAATGGAAAAATATGACCAGGACGTGCCAAATCAAACGGTTTTGTATTGGAATCGACTAATGAAAGTATGGTTTTTGCTCTATCAGAGGCTGATATTCCTGTAGTTACTCCGTTACCTTTTAGGTCAACCGAAACAGTAAATGCAGTTTCCATGTGGTCTGTATTGTTCGAAACCATTGGTCGTAAACCTAATTCTTTGCAACGACTCTCGGTTAAAGGTGCACAAATTAATCCTCGACCATGAGTAGCCATGAAATTGATCATTTCTGGAGTTACTTTTTCGGCCGCAGCAAGAAAATCGCCTTCGTTTTCTCGATCTTCGTCGTCAACGACAATAATAATTTTACCATTTCGAATGTCTTCGATTGCTTCTTCGATTGTGTTGAGTTGTATTTTTTCTAACATTTTAATATTTAATAAAATTCTTGACTGAATTGTTTTTTGTATTAAGGATAAAGACAAACCTCGAATTATCTATATTCAATTCACATTTTAGACTTGAATTATCGGGTAAGAGCGACTAGCCTGAAGGCTTTTTTTGACGTAACCCTAATAAATTATTTTATTTTTTTGGGTATTATTTTCTTAAAAAATTTCTGAATTGGATTTGTAATAAAATCAAGATTGATTGAAACCGTCATGTCGTTTGTTGCTCTGTACGTTAACAATATCGCAAGTGGTATCAAAACAATTGTGGACATCCAAGTTCCTAAAAAAGGTGTTATTCCGTTTTCTTCGGCTACTTTTTTTCCAAAAGTATTTATGAAATGAAAGATGATAAAAATTAAAACTGCAAAAACTATTGGAAGTCCCAAGCCACCTTTTCGAATAATTGCTCCTAATGGTGCTCCAATAAAAAACATCAATAAACACGAAAATGAAATTACAAATTTTTCATACAACGAAATTTTATGACTATTAATAATTTTTTTCTTGAATTCTAAATCAATTTTTGAACCATCAATAGAAAAAACAGTGCTCGTGACATTGTTTATAGCATTATTTAGGATTTCAGATTGTGTGGTTTCATCTAAATTTGCTAAAATATCTTTGGATTTGTTTTTCGATATTATTTTTTTGTTTGTATTGATGATGCCTGTTCTAGGATATATATTTTCTGTAAATGATACCACA
>JAYWEG010000052.1:0-5844 GCA_043779445.1 Bacteroidota bacterium | reverse complement strand
TTTAATCTAAACAGTTTACATTTATGAATAAAATATTATTTTTTCTGTTATTAACTTCCAGTTCTATATTCTCCCAAATTGGTATTGGAACAACTGCTCCAAATTCTTCTTCAATTCTTGATGTTACAAGTTCAACAAAAGGAATTTTAGTTCCTCGACTAACATCGACACAACGAGTTTCAATAGCAAGTCCAGCACAATCTCTCATGGTTTATGATACAGATGTAGATTTGTTTTATTATTTTAGTGTTTCTAACAATTCTTGGACGGCTATAAATGTTGGATCAATTAACAATATTTCAGCAACCTCTTACACATTATCTGCAGTTGATAATGGAAGAATTCTCGATTTTTCGGCTGCAACAACCGTTACACTAAATGTTCCTAATACTTTGCCCACTGGTTTTCAGGTCAGTGTCACACAATCGGGTTTAGGATATGTAATTTTAGTCGGAAGTGGCGGAATGTTGCTCAATAATCGATATGGCGGAACACAAACATCGGGTCAGTGGGCAAAGATAGGTCTAGAAGTTCGAGCATTGAATTCGGCAGTAATTAGTGGTGACGTAAAATAAATCAAAATGAAAAAGTTTATTTTACTAGTAATTTTATTTTTTTGGTATTCAAATTTTGCACAAGTGTTGCCTGCAAATCGTTATTTGGTTTATAAATATATTTTAGATGTTTCTCCGACTGCTCCTTCATTTGCCTATAGTCTTCGGAAATTAAAATTTGGATATACTGGTTTTGCCATAAAAATAAGAAGAAATTCAGATAATGCCGAAGCAAATGTTGCTTTTGATTCAAACAATGTGGTTAGTGCTTCGAGCAATGTGATTGTTACAAATGTTGGATCTGGATCTTTAGCTTTAAGTCAGAATCTTAGTTATTTAACTTTTATTGGTGCAGCGCAAATTTATGTAGTTACTTGGTATGATCAAGGTCCAAATTTGTATCACGCAGTTCAATCAACATTTGCGATGCAACCTCAAATTTTTTTGAATGTGGCTGGAACAACAAATACATTGCCTTCGATTGCTTTTGTAGGAAGTCAAATTCAGCATTTATCGATCAATCAACCTATTGAAAATCTTATTGGTTCAGGAATAAAAGGCACAATGATGCTCGTTATAAAACCAACACAAAACGCTAATCAATTGTCTTTTGGTTATGTAGATTTAGTAAATACGCTAAAACGTTGGGATTGTCACATCAATTGGTCTGATGGTTATTGTTATTTTGATGCTAGCGAAAATTGTTGTGTAAGTAATCGACGTTTTTTTAATTCAGGAAGTTTAAATATTTACAAACAATATTCGTTCATCAAAGGTTTGGCTACTAAAACGGCGAGACTAAACAACGCAATAACTACTTTAAACAATGCCATTGAACCCTCAACACCACTTTCTGGTGGTACATTTTCAATTGGTGCGTGGTCAGAATATTTAGCAACAGGTTATTTCGGAAATTGTTCTGAAGTTATTTTATTTCCTTCGGATTTAACAATTCCAGATTTATCTCCGTTAGAACTGAATCAAATTAATTTTTGGCAATTATAATATGTTAAACATTGTTCTTGTAGAACCTGAAATCCCAAACAATACTGGTAATATTGGCCGTTTGTGCGTTGGTACAAATAGTCGATTGCATCTCATTCATCCTTTTGGATTTGTGATTAATGATAAAAACCTTAAACGTTCTGGATTGGATTATTGGGTGCATCTTGACGTCACCGAATATCAAAATGTAGCTGAATGGACTTCAATTATTCCTGACAAATCTCGAGTATTTTTAATGAGTTCTCACGCCAAAACTTCAATTTATGAAAATCAATTTCAAGACGAGGATTGGCTAGTTTTTGGAAAAGAAAGTGTAGGTTTGAGTCAAGATTTTTTGAATTTATTTGATTCAAAACAACAACTGACTATTCCTATGTCTAATTTGATAAGAAGTTACAATATTGCAAATTCTGTAGCGTTTGTCGTAGGAGAGGCGAGGAGGCAGATAAAAATTTAAGATTTACGATTTTTGAATTTTGATTTAAAAATATTTTATCTAAAAATCTCATCAAAGAAATCTTGCATTGCAATCCAAGATCGTTTTGCAGCTTTTTCGTTATAGGCTGCGCCTTTGCTATTGTCATTTCCAGCATCTTTGTGTGTAAAAGCATGAACAGCATTGGCATAATAAACCATTTGCCAATCCGCTTTTGCGGTTCGCATTTCGTCTTGAAATGCCTTAATTTCCGTTTCTGAAACATAAAAATCGTCGGCACCATGTAATACTAAAACCTTTGGATTGATGGGATCTATTGCTCGGGTAGCATCGCGACCCAAACCGCCATGAAAAGAAACAATTCCACTAACTTTCATGTTGGATCTTGCGGCTTCAATGGCGCCAGTTCCACCAAAACAATAACCTATGATAGCAATTTTATTTGGGTTTACACCTGATTTTAGTAATTGATCTAATGCTAATTGAATGCGTTTTTGGTATAATTTAATGTCTTTTTTAAATGAACCAGCAATTGCTCCTGCATCTTTTGGAGAAGTTGGTCGTTTGTCAATTCCATAAATATCTGCTATAAATGTTGTGTAACCTAATTTTGCTAATTCGGTAGCATTTTCTTTAGCATTATTGTCAATTCCCATCCAAGCAGGAAGTAACAAAACACTGCCTTTGTTAGTGTTTAATTTGTTTGGAACGGCCAAAAAACCTTCTAATTTTTGATTATCATCAGCATATGAAATTGCTTTTAGTTGGGCGTTTGATTTCAAAAAAAGCATAAAAATAAATATTATAATGGTATTTTTCATGACAAAATAGTTTTAATTATGAATTACAAATTTACCTTTTTTATCATCAAAAACGATAGAAATATCGTTAAATAATTTATTAAAAATTCCGAGTTCAATTAATTTAAAGGGATTATTTTGAATAATATTTTCATGTGTCATAACAATCATTTCGTCCGAAAGTTGAATAGCTAAATCAATATCATGAGTTGAAAAAAGTATGCATTTATTGGTTTCTAAAGTTAGTTTTTTTAATAATTTCAATAATGAAACCTTGTGTAATAAATCTAAATGTGTGGTTGGTTCGTCAAGAATTATTAGTGGCGTATCTTGTGCCAATGCTCTAGCAATCAATACAATTTGTAGTTGACCATCACTAATTTCGAAATATTTTTTATCCCGAAGATGTTCAATGTTTGTCAACTCGATTGCTTTGTTAATTTGTTTTAAATCTTCATCAGAAAGTTTTCCAATCCAGTTGGTATAGGGTTGTCTTCCGAGTGCAATTAACTCAAAAACGGTCAAGTTACTTGATGGTAATTTTTCGGTTAAAACCAAACTTAAATTTCGTGCCAATTCTAAATTCGAATAGTTGGCAATGTTTTTATTATTTAAATAAACAGAACCCGAAATTGGTTTTTGAATTCCGGTTAAAGTTCTTAAAAGTGTCGATTTTCCGATTCCATTTTCTCCAATTAAAGCGATTAATTTTCCTTTTTCGAAAGATAAATTGATTTTTGAAGCAACGATTTTGGTTTCCTTTTTTGAAGAATAACCAATAGAAATATTTTCGCAATTCAAAATGATTTCTTTTTTCATTACAATAACATATTTTGTTTGTTCAACAGTAAATAAATCACAATTGGAGCACCAATTATTGATGTAATTGCATTAATTGGAAGCGTAATTTCGGTTCCAGGGAAATGCGAAAAAATATCGCAAACCAACATCGTGATTGCTCCAAAAAGTATAGTACTCCAAAACAAAATAGAGTGATTACTGGTCTGAAAAACAATTTTTGCAATATGCGGCACAGCCAATCCAATAAAGGCAATTGGTCCAGCAAAAGCTGTAATGCTTCCCGCCAAAATACTTGTTGCAAGAATTATTATCAATCGAGATTTTTTAAAGTTAATTCCCAAACTTTTGGCGTAATTTTCTCCAAGTAGCATTGCATTTAACGATTTTATGCTTAAAATGCTTAAAAATAATCCAATTAAAACTGATATTGTTAGAATAGTTATTGAATTCCATGACAAGTTTCCGATATTTCCCATAGACCAAAAAGTATATTTTTGTAATTGTTCTGCCGAACTAAAATAGGTTAATACACCAACAATTGCACTTGCAAAACTGCCAAACATTAACCCGACAATCAATATTGAATTTGTATCGCGCAATTTTTTGGAAACTAATAAAATCAATAACAAAACCAAAAAACTTCCTAAACACGAAGACAAAATTATTCCGTAAGACGATAATAAAATTGTACTTAAAAAAATAGGTAAATAATTGGTTCCTAAAATTACAAAAGCCACACCCAAACTCGAACCCGAACTTAAACCTAAAACATAAGGTCCAGCCAAAGGATTCCTGAACAAAGTTTGCATCAATAAACCCGAAATTGACAAACCAATTCCAACCAAAATCGCGGTAATAGCTTTTGGTAATCGATAATTAATAACGATATATTGCCAAGTTTCCTTACTTGAATTTTCCCCAATTAAACTCTTGAAAACCTCTTTTATTGGAATAGAAATGGAACCTAAACTAATGTTTAAGAGAAATAATAAGGACAATAACAATGTTAAAAGAAAAAATATATTAAAATTCTTATTCATATAAATTCGTGAATTCGTAGCTAACAATTATTTCAATTTGCTGTAAAAATACAAACTATAATTGGGTAATAATTCTGGGTGCACGATTTTTAAAATATCTTTTAGAACCAAATCTGGACGATTTCCTGCCAATTCATAAAACAAAACACCGCCAGTTTTTCCTTTTGTTGCCGAAAACGAATAAACTTTTTTATTCTTGAAAGCATCGAATTGGTTGTAATGAATGTTAGAATCTTGCATTTCTTTGAGACTCGAAAACGATCCTTGAAACCAAAATTCAGCATTTTTAGCTTTCTCTAAAACGGTTTCAAACGGCAAAGACAAACTTCCAGTTCCTGATGTTTCCTTCCATAAATAATTGGTTTTGGCATCTTTCAAAAACAAACTCGACCAAGAATTGCCCTGTGGCAGATACCAAACATTTTCATACATTTCGCCACACAAAATTGTTGGATTTTTAGTTGTATTTTTTGCTAATGCTAGAGTCGATTTGTATTCTTTTTCGATTTGATTAAAAATGATTTCAGCTTTTTTATCTAGTCCATACAAGGCTCCAAAAAACTTAATCCATTCTGCTTTTCCAAGCCGAGATTGCTCGTTCCAATCACCATTGAAAATTACTTTTAGACCACTTTTTTCGAGATTATCATAGGTTGGATTATTATTATCAATACCATAACCAACAATTAGATCGGGTTTTAAATCCAAAATAACTTCGGTATTTAAATTTTGTTCCTGACCAATTTCTTTAATTTTTTTGGTATCGATTCTGGCTCGAACTTTTTCTGACGAAATATAATTTAGATTGGGAAAACCAATTAAACTTTTTTCAATTTGTAGCATTTCTAAAGACGGAATGTGTGTTGTAGAGGTTACAATAATTGATTGAATTGGAACTTGAATAATTAACAAATTTTTTAGACTGTCAGGAATAATTCCGTTTTTTTCTTTAAGAATATAGGTGTATTTTTTGGATGCTTTTGGCCAAGGATTTGTAATTTTTAAAACCGAAAAACCATCAAATTTATTTATAGAAAAACCTTTTGAATATCGAATTGTATTGTTTTGTAGTTCAAATTTATTATTTTTCTTACTTGTGTCTTTTTTACAGTGAAGTAGCGTGAAAGAAATAAGGAGGAATACAATTTTCAGGAATTTAGTTTTCATTTGAAATTTATTGTATGCAAATATAATCGTAAATTTTTCAA
>JAYWEG010000051.1:0-5847 GCA_043779445.1 Bacteroidota bacterium | reverse complement strand
ATTTAGTCGGAATTCGCTATGAACAATTAATGAATTTTGGAATTAATTTTGAAAATTCTAAAAACGCATTTAGAGTTATTGCTGGCGATTTTGTAACTACCGAAGAAGGAACTGGAATTGTACACACAGCCCCAACTTTTGGTGCCGATGATGCTAAAGTTGCCAAGGAAGCAACGCCAGAAATTCCGCCAATGTTGGTGCTAGACGAAAATGGAAATCCAGTTCCGCTAGTCGATTTGCAAGGAAAATTTATTCAAGGATTGGGCAATTTGTCTGGAAAATATGTCAAAAACGAATATTTCGATGATGATAAAATGCCAGAACGATCGGCAGATGTTGATATTGCCATTCAATTAAAAGAAGAAAACAAGGCTTTCAAAGTTGAGAAATATGTGCACAGTTACCCACATTGTTGGCGAACTGACAAACCCATTTTGTATTATCCGCTCGATTCTTGGTTTATAAAAATCACCGAAGTTCGTGATCGAATGTTCGAACTCAACGAAACCATCAATTGGAAACCCAAAGCCACTGGCGAAGGTCGTTTTGGAAATTGGTTAAAAAACGCCAACGATTGGAATCTTTCTCGATCAAGATATTGGGGAATTCCGCTGCCAATTTGGAGAACCGAGGATGGTTCAGAAGAAATTCTTATCGGTTCGGTGGAAGAGTTGTACAATGAAATCGAAAAATCGGTTTCGGCAGGGATTCAAATTTCAAATCCATTTTCGGGTTTCGAAATCGGTAATATGTCTGAAGAGAATTACGATTTAATCGATTTGCATAAAAATGTAGTTGACGAAATTACATTGGTTTCTGCATCAGGAAAACCAATGAAACGCGAAAGTGATTTAATAGATGTTTGGTTCGATTCAGGATCTATGCCTTATGCGCAATGGCATTATCCATTTGAAAACAAAGAAAAAATTGACGAAAACAAAGATTTTCCAGGCGATTTTATTGCCGAAGGTGTCGATCAAACTCGTGGTTGGTTTTATACTCTTCATGCCATTTCCACATTAGTATTTGATGAAATATCCTATAAAAACGTAGTTTCCAACGGATTAGTTTTAGACAAAAACGGACAAAAAATGTCAAAACGATTGGGCAATGCTGCCGATCCTTTCCAAACGTTAGCCGAATTTGGACCTGATGCCACACGCTGGTACATGATTTCGAACGCCAATCCGTGGGATAATTTGAAGTTCGATTTAGAAGGAATTGCCGAAGTGCGACGTAAGTTTTTTGGGACATTGTACAATACCTATTCGTTTTTTGCTTTGTATGCCAATTTGGATAATTTCAATTATTCGGAAGCCGAAATTCCGTTGGAAGAACGTCCAGAAATTGACCGTTGGATTTTGTCAGAATTGAACACTTTGATAAAAACAGTAGATGAAGCCTATGCCGATTACGAACCAACAAAAGCCACACGCGCTATTTCAGATTTTGTTTCGGAAAATTTAAGTAATTGGTATGTTCGTTTGTGTCGTCGTCGTTTTTGGAAAGGCGATTATGCACAAGATAAAATCGCTGCCTATCAAACTTTATACACTTGCTTACTCACAATTAGTAAATTAGGCGCTCCAGTGGCTCCATTTTTTATGGATAAATTGTATAAAGATTTAATATCAAATACAAAAAGTGAGCAATTTAGTAGTGTTCACTTGGCTTTGTTTCCTGAATTTGTTGAAAAATATGTTGATAAATCGTTAGAAAGAAGAATGCAAAATGCGCAAACGATATCTTCGTTAGTATTATCACTTCGAAAAAAGGAAATGATCAAGGTGCGCCAACCATTACAAAAGATAATGATTCCAGTGCTTTACGCAGGTTTTAAAGACGAAATAGAAGCCGTTTCTGACCTCATAAAAGCCGAGGTAAATGTGAAAGAAATCATCCTTTTAGATGATGCATCGGGTGTTTTAATCAAACAAATAAAACCAAATTTCAAGGCACTTGGACCACGATTTGGAAAAGATATGAATCTGATTGCCAATCAAATAAAGTCATTTTCGACAGCGCAAATCAATCAATTAGACAAGGACGGAAGTCTGAATATTGTTATTTCAGGAAATAATGTAATTTTAACGACAGAAGATGTGGAAATTTCATCGCAAGATATTGAAGGTTGGTTGGTTGCAAATGCAAATGGAATTACAGTTGCACTTGACATTTCAATATCAGAAGAACTCAAACAAGAGGGAATTGCAAGAGAATTAGTAAACAGAATTCAGAATATCCGTAAAGATTCGGGATTTGAAGTTACGGACAAAATCAAAGTGCAATTACAAAACAATGAAGTATTAGAAAATGCAGTTTCTAAAAATTTAGATTATATTAAGTCAGAAACATTAACAGAAACATTAATTTTTGATTCAGATATAATAAATGGTATAGAAATTGAGTTTGATGATATATTAACAAAGATATTAATAACAAAATAGTATAAAAATGATGGTAGACGAAATAGCAAGATATTCTGACGCTGATTTAGCAGAATTTAAAGAATTGATCTTAAACAAAATTAACAAAGCACAAACCGATTTAGACTTAATTAAAAGTGCTTATATGAATGACTTGAATAACGGAACCGACGACACTTCGCCAACATTCAAAGCATTCGAAGAAGGAAGTGAAACCATGAGTAAAGAAGCCAATTCGCAATTAGCAATTCGTCAAGAAAAATTTATTAGAGATTTAAAAAATGCACTTTTCCGTGTGGAAAACAAAACCTACGGTGTGTGTAAAGTTTCTGGAAAATTGATTGCAAAAGAACGTTTATTAGTAGTTCCTCATGCCACCATGAGCATGGAATCAAAAACCGCTCAACGATAATTCAATTATTATAAAATATTTAACGCCTCCATTGAGGCGTTTTTTATTAAAAAAAATGTTATTTTTGCAAAAATATAAAATTCTAAAATGTCACTTAAAAAAGCCTATTTTTTCATATTTTCTTTACTTTTATTAGACCAAATCATCAAAATCTACGTAAAAACTCATTTTAAACTCGCCGAAGAAATTTTAGTAGGAGGAGCAAGTTGGTGCAGAATCCATTTTATTGAAAACGAAGGAATGGCTTGGGGAACCGAAATTCCTGGTCAATATGGTAAAATATTTTTAACTATTTTTAGGCTTTTTGCAGTTACAGGAATAGCCTATTGGCTTTGGGATGCCGTAAAAAAACAAAGTTCAAATTTTTTAATTGTTGCCATATCATTGATTTTCGCTGGTGCCATGGGAAACATTATTGATTCTGTTTTTTATGGCGTTATTTTTGACGATAGTTATAATAATATCGCAACCTTGTTTTCTGAAAACCCATACGGAACTTGGTTTCATGGAGAAGTTGTAGATATGTTTTATTTCCCAATTTGGCATGGAAATTTACCAACTTGGTTACCCAAATGGGGTGGACAAGATTTTACTTTTTTTAATGCAATTTTCAATTTTGCAGATTTCTCAATTTGTGTTGGAGTTGGGATTTTAATTGCTTTTAATAAAAGAGCTTTTGCAGAAGTGTAGATGTACTTAAAGTTATTCAATCAACTTTTTGCTTACTCGCGAACTTGCAATCCAAGATGCAAAAAAGCCAAGTATAAAAATGGTTGTTAAAACGATTAAAATGTTCTGAAAATTGAAAATTACAGGATATGCCATCGCTTCATTTGCCATAATTACATGAAAATTTTCCTGAATTAAAACAATAATTGAACCTAAAAAGATCCCAATTATTCCCCCAAGAAAGGTTAATAAAGTCCCTTGAAGTAAAAAAACATTTCTTAAATTTTTAATTTCCACACCTAAATTAAATAATGTTTTTAGGTTTGATTTTTTGTCTAAAATCATCATAATGATAGCTCCAGCCAAAGTAAAAAGTGTCAAAATCATTACCAAAGTAAAAATTAAATACACTGCTAAATTTTCAGAATTCAACATTTTATATAAACTATCATTGAGCTGTGCTCGATTTTTGACAATTACAGAATTATTGAAAATCTTTTGAATGTCAGATTTTATGGTGGCATCGTCAACATTTGTTTTGAGTTTTAATTCAATTCCAGAAACTTGATTTGGTTTGTAGTTTAATAATTCTTGAGTTAAACCAAGATCAGCAAAAACAAATTTGCTATCTAAATCATCACTAATTGCATAAACTCCAACAGGAATTAGTGTGGTTTCAGAAAAAGCATCTTCGGGATTTTCAATGGTTCCTTTTCCAGGTTTTGGAACAAAAACTTTAAATTTATTCAGAAAATCAAACAAACCCATTGACAATTTAGTCGAAATCCCAATTCCTACTACTACTTGATTCGAATTTGGTTCGATCCAATTTTCATCTTTAGTATAAAGAATTTTTTGGACATTAATTATTTTTGAATACAAACTATCAACTCCTTTTATAGCAGTAACTTGTTGCTTTTCCTTGAAGGTAAAAAGAACATTTTCTTCAATTATTTTGCTTTGTGAAACAATTCCGTTGAGAGTCAAAAGTTTCTTTTGTTGCTCTGGACTTATAAAAAAAGATTTTCCTTTTGATGCGACAATTTTCATGTCTGGATCAAAATCATTACTAAACGATAAACTAAATTCTTTTAATCCCGAGAAAACGGATAAAACAACAAATAATGCCGCTGCACCAATTACAATTCCACCCGATGCAATTTTTGTAATAATGTTAATTGCATTATTTTTGCTTCGAGTAAAAACATATCTTTTTGCGATGTAGAGCGAAAAATTCAAATTATAGAAATTTACGTTTTTCTAATAAATCTCTATTTTCTATTGGATTTTCTTTTCCAGAAAGTGCTTTGTCAATTTTTTCGATATATTCGAGTGAATCATCTATAAAAAAAGTCAAATTTGGAACTTTTCGCAATTGCAAACGAACTCTTTGCGACAATTCGTGTTTAATTAAAACTGCATTTGTTTTGATTGCAACCAAAGTTTCTTTTGCTTGTTCTTGAGGAAAAATACTTAAATGCACCGTTGCAACAGATAAATCTGTTGTAACAATTACTTTCGAAACCGAAATTATAAGATTTGTAATTCCGTTTTTTCTGATTTCTCCCTGTAAAATATCAACCAAATCTTTTTGGATAACTCCACCTATTTTCTTCTGTCTATTTGTTTCCATTTTGCAAAAATACGATTTTTTGATTAAATATGCGCCATAGCTATACTTGCAATACTAATTTTTGCTCCAGGAATCTTTAGTAATGCTTTTGAGCAAAATTCTAAAGTTGCTCCCGTGGTTACCACATCGTCGACAATTAGAAAATGTTTGTTGTGATTTTTTTCGTCAAAAACAACGTCAAAAATAGTTTCATTTGATTCGTTTCTTGCCAAAAAATTCTTTTTCGATTGTGTTAGAGAATACACATTTCGAATTAATAAATTTGGATTAAACGGAATGTTCAAATTTTCGGATAATGTCATTCCAAAAGTGGTAACCTGATTATAGCCTCGCTCTTTTAATCGTTTTTTATGAATTGGAACTGGAATAATTTCATCTACAGTTTTCAATAATTCAATAGTTTTCAAATCCTCGGTAAACCAATTTCCAATTTCAATCCCAATTTCTTCATGACCTTTGTATTTTAAATTATGAATCAATTGTTGAACAATTCCTTTTTTATGAAAATAGAACTTGGCAACAGCAAATTCTAAGGGAATTCGACCATAAAACCTATTGTAATTTTCGTTATCGATCTTTAAATGATGATTTGTTAACGGAATTTCGTGTCTGCAAACGGTACAAATCACTTTTTCGGATTGTAATAAAAACGAGTCGCAACCTGAGCAAACTTTCGGAAAAAATAAATTTAAAATGTTTTGAAACAT
>JAYWEG010000050.1:0-2348 GCA_043779445.1 Bacteroidota bacterium | reverse complement strand
TCTGTAAAACATTTTTTCAAAACATCGAGCATAATAGAAACTGCAGTAGAAGCCCCAGGAGATGCTCCCAGTAAACATGCCAATGTTCCATCTTCGGTATTGATGATTTCGGTACCAAATTCAAGTATTCCACCTTCTTTTTCATCTTTTTTTATGACTTGAACTCTTTGACCGGCTTGTAGCAACTCCCAATCTTTTCCGTTTGCATTCGGAAAATATTCTCGCAATGCCTCTATTCTATCATCTTGCGATTGTAACACTTGCGAAATTAGATATTTTGTCAATGAAATATTATGTAATCCTGCAGAAAGCATGGGCAAAATATTATTTATTTCTATTGATTTTATTAAATCTAAATAGGAACCATTTTTTAGAAACTTAGTCGAAAATCCAGCAAAAGGACCAAAAAGCAATTCTTTTTCTCCATCAATAATTCGAGTGTCTAAATGAGGGACAGACATTGGGGGCGCACCTACACTTGCTTTTCCGTAGACTTTAACCTTATGATTGGCAATTATCTCAGGATTATTACATTTGAGCCATTGACCAGAAACTGGAAATCCACCATATCCATCGCCTTCTTTAACATCGGCTTTTTCGAGTAATAAAAGTGAACCCCCTCCCGCACCAATAAATACAAATTTGGATTTGGTTCTAATTTTTTCATCATTATCTAGATTTTTGATTTTTAATCGCCAATGTAGATCTTCTTTTTGTTTCAATTTCTGAACTTCGTGATTGTAATGAATTGAAACTCCTTTTTGATCCGAAAGATACTTTAGCATTAGTTCTGCTAATATTCCAAAATCTACATCAGTTCCCAAAGGCATAAATGTTGCCGCAACTTTTTCGTTTACGTCTCTCCCATTCATGACCATTGGCATCCATTTTTTCAGGAAGTTAAAATCAGAACTGAACTCCATTTCTTGAAAAAGTGGATTTTTTTGTAAGTTGTCAAACCTTTTTTGAAGATAATTTACGTTTTCTTCGCCCCAGACAAAACTTAAGTGAGGGATGCTATGGATAAATTTTTCTGGAGAATCAATAATTTTATAATCAACTAAATAACTCCAAAATTGTCTTGTTACTTCAAAACTTTCAGCAATTTTAATGGCTTTCTCCACATTAACTTCTCCATTTTCGAGTTCGGGAGTATAATTAAGCTCACAAAAAGCTGAATGACCTGTTCCCGCATTATTCCAAGCATCGGAACTTTCGAGTGCGGGTTTATCTAAACGTTCGTAGATATCAATTTTGATTTCTGGATTTAATTCTTTGAGGAAAATTCCGAGTGTAGCGCTCATAATTCCTGCACCTACTAGGATAACGTCTGTTTGTTCCATTATATTTATTGATTTTAAAATCTAATTCGGGTTAAATAATCTTGAAGCATTATAGTGGCAGAAATCTCATCGATCAATGCCTTATTTTTTCGTTGCTTTTTCTTTAAACCCGAATCAATCATGGATTTGAAAGCCATTTTAGAAGTGAAACGTTCATCAACACGAACCACTTTCATTTCGGGAAAATGATTTGTAAAATGTGTTACAAAACCTTTAATAATTGAGGCACTTTCTGATGGTTCACCATTCATTTGTTTGGGTTCGCCAATGAGAACTATTGAAACATTTTCTTTAGAAAAATAGTCTTTCAAAAAATCTATTGCAGTTGCAGATGGAATTGTGGTTAAACCCGAAGCTATAATTTGGAGTTCATCGGTAACGGCAATTCCTGTTCGTTTTTGACCATAATCGATTGAGAGAATTCTTGACATCTATAACTGGTTTTTATGTTTTAAAACACCTAAAACATATACAATTTCAGTTTCTAAATCAACTTTGCAAATTGTTGTATATCCTTTAAACACTTAATCTCGGTAATTATTTTCATTAAAATAAATAAATTTTTTACAATTCTACGGATTTTTCAAATCTTTTTTAATATTTCTAATTAAATCATTTTTAAATTTTCTTGCAGCAAGTGGTTTGTCTATAGCTATGTATGAAACTAAATCTATTAGATCAAATTGAAAATCAATAGTTAATTTAACTTTCATATTTAGAAATTATATTTTCTAGGATTTCATCTAACTCTTCAAAACTGCAAAATTTAGCAGTTCCGTTTTCAATTTTTTTAGAAACAATATTTAATTTTAGTTTATTGTCCTCAAAATTGGAATCTTCTTCTACAATTTTTAATTCTTTAGGCGAAAATGTGCTCAATAATTCAATGATTTTAGATTTTAAATTTGGCTGAAACTCTATTCGGATTGCTTCCATAATTATATTTTTAAAACACAAATATACAAAAATCCAACCTTATTTATATTCGAAAAATTTGTTTTTAAA
>JAYWEG010000049.1:0-2349 GCA_043779445.1 Bacteroidota bacterium | reverse complement strand
CTGTTAGGTCTTTTTTATTCAAAATTTCAAACCCTTAGATTTATGGTTAATTGGACTAATTATATGTTATTTTCACTAAGAATTTGTCTTCCATTATTTTAACATCTGAAAATTTTAAATCAGATTTTGTCCAATTGTTTGTGGGTTTCAATCGAATTTCTTTATTTTTATAAACAACATCAATGGGCATATTAAAATCTTTTACATCAGTTTTCCAACGGTATTCAAATTTTGATTTTTTTATACGAATTTCTAAAATCGGAACATCTTTGTATCGCAGATATTGATTGAAAATTGAAGTTAAATCTATACCACTTTCTGTATTAAAAAAAGCTATAACAGTTTCTGTATCAATTATTTTATGTCGAAATGTAGTAGAATATTTCAATAGGATTTCCCACCATTTTTTGTCATTATTAATGATACTTCTAATAGTATTTAGCATCAAAGCACCTTTGTAATACATATCTCCAGATCCTTCGTTTTTGACCCCATATTGACCAATAATCGGGTTGTCATTTCGTATATTTTTCTTTAAACCGTTAATATAAATTTGAGATTTTTCATATCCGAATTGACATTCTAAAAATACAGACTCGGTGTAACAAGTGAAACCTTCGTGAATCCACATATCAGCAACATCTTTGCTTGTGATGCTGTTTCCAAACCATTCGTGACCGCTTTCGTGAATGATAATAAAATCAAAAAGCATTCCAATTCCCGTTCCAGAAAGGTCACTATTCAAATATCCGTTTGTGTATTTATTACCGTAAGCCACAGCACTTTGATGCTCCATACCTAAATAGGAAGTTTCAACTAATTTATAGCCATCTTCGGGAAAAGGATAGGTTCCAAATTTACTTTGAAAACAATCCATCATGGGTTTGACCTGCTCGAATTGAATTTTAGCTTTTGCTTCGTTTTCACGCAAGACATAATAATCTAAATCTAAGCCTTTATAATTTACTCCAAAATGTACATAATCACCAATATTTAAAGTTATATCATAAGAATTAATTGGGTTTTTTACTTCCCAATCCCAACGTGTGTAACCATTTTTTAAATCTTCGCTTCCAACAAAACGTCCATTCGAAACATTCATCAAACCATTTGGAACACTAATTTTTATGGTCGCACCAAAATCTGGCTCGTCTGTTTGCGAATCTTTGCACGGAAACCACAAACTTGCACCATCTCCTTGGCACGCCACACCAATAAAATCTTTACCATTGCTATTTTTTTTGAAAACAAAACCGCCATCCCAAGGGGCATTTCGAGCGATTTTAGGGTTTCCAGAATAATAAAATTGTAGATTTTGTTCTGTATTTTTGAGTTGAATTTCAGGAAAATTAATAAAAACGGCACCAAATTCCCGTTTGTAATTCAGTTTCATTTTATTGAAAACAATACTGTCAACAACCATATTTTCGAATAAATCTAACTGAATTTTAGATGTGTTTTCTATAATCTTAAATTTTATGTTGTTTGAACCTTGAATGAATTTGTTTTTTATATCGATTTTAATGTTTAAATCATAATGCAAAACATCAAAGCAAGTTCTTTCGGACCGCAAACCACCTTGTAATGTATCTTTTCGAGTGAATTTTTGTTGCGCAATGAGTTGTTGAAATCCTACTAAAAGTAATAAAATAAATATTTTTTTCATATGTTGGATTATTTAATTTCAGAAATATCATTATTTTTTATTTTCAAGTCTTGAAGAATCCAATTCATTTCTGGATCATTTCCTTTAATTCTGTCTTCGAGTGTTGGTAGAATTTCTTTATCTGGGAAAATTCCTCGACCTTCGATTTCGGTTTTGTGAAAGGGAATACAAGCAGTTAATCCCAATTTTAGATTTAATTTAGAATCAGGGATTTTAATCGTTGGCATTTGACCAGCAACGGTTCCGTTGAATGCTCCACCAGTTTCTTCTCCAACAAAATAAGCTCTTTTAGAAGCTTTTAAATTTGAAGAAATGATGCTCGAAGCCGAAAAACTTCCTCCATTTATTAGTACATAGATTTTTCCTTTAAAAGCGTCTTTTTTGATTTGTGTTAATTTGTTCTCGGTATTATAAAAATATTTTCCATCGGTATCTTTATGAACTCTAAAATATTGATATGGATAGTATATTGGAGCAATTATTCCTCTAAACATTTTAGAAAAAACAGAACCACCTTTGAAATAATCTGCATGTAGTAAACTCGATTTTTTAGTGACCTCCGCTTTGTCCATAAAAACAAAAGGTTTGTCTGATAAGTAGGAGTATAAATTTGCAATTTCTTCTAAACGTCCACCAGGATTATTTCGTAAATCAATAATCAAGGTTTTTGATTTACAATAGGC
>JAYWEG010000048.1:0-14955 GCA_043779445.1 Bacteroidota bacterium | reverse complement strand
TTTTTGCTTTTTGTTTTTTGCTTTTTGCTTTTTGTTTTTTCTTTATGTCAATCCATTTTCATTAATAATCTTCACAAAATGAAATCCTTTTGGAGCATATCCTTGGTTGTAATAAAATCGATGTGCCTTGAAATTACCAGTAAAAGCGTCAAGAACAATGCAAGTGCATCCTAAATCTTTTGCTTTTTGGTCCATATAATCGGTCAATAATTTTACCTAACCCTTTCATTCGGTGGTTTGGATGTACTATAAAATTATCAATTTCAATGTATTTTCCGGTCCAAAGTTTGATACCAACCCAAAAACCTGTCATTGCAACGCAAATATCTTTTTCGAAAACGGCCAATTGTTTGTAGTTGTGAGGAATCATTTCTTGAAGGTAGGATTGGTATTTATCTTCGGATATATTTGGATATAAATGAGTTATCATTTCGAATTGAGAAGCCATTTCTTGGATTGTTGTAAGTTCTTTGAGTTGCATTTTTTTTGATTTTATTCAAATTTACAAAAAAGAAATGTTCTATAAAATGTTTGTGTTGAAACTGCTACTTTTGTGAAAAATTATTTCAAAAAATGAAACCAAATCATTACGTACTTGTATTTTTAATTATTTCAAAATTCGGATTTTCTCAAAATTTTCCAGAAACTAAAAAAACTCCAGAAACCATCATAAAACATAAAATTTCTTTTATAGATGATTATACTTGGCTAGAAAATATGAGATCTAACGAAGTTAATTTTTGGGTAGACAAACAAAATGAATTTTCTGAAAAGCATAAATTTGAAATAGAAAAAACCTTTTCAATTGTTTCAAAACTAAAGGAATATGATACTCGAACATCGTATAGTTTGCCTAATAGGAAAAATAAATTTTTTTATAAATTATATCTAAAAGATAAAAAAAGGGCTGCTAGTCTTTATTTTATGAAAGATTTGAATGATGAACCGATAGAAATTGTGAATCCAAACAAGATTTACCCAGAAAAAAATGTTGACATTGCTGGGTATTATCCTTCTAAAAACTCTACAACTTTAGCCTACAAAATTAGCGTTGATGGAAGCGATAGAAATGAAATACGTTTTATAGATTTATACAAAAACAAAGATTTGAATGATGTTTTGAAAAATATTAAATTCTCAAATGTTTCGTGGAATCGAGATCAAGGTGTTTTTTATAAAAAAAACAAGAACAAAGAATTTTTTGCAAAAGATTCTACTTTTCAATTATTCTACCATAAAATGGCAACGCCCCAAGAAAATGATCAATTAATTTATGATGCTACAGAAAAAGAAGGAAGTTTATCATTTTTCACAGCTAAAAATAAATTGTTTTTAATTGAAACCAATAAAGAGGAAACTAAAAGAAGTTATTACTATGCAAATCTTGAAACAAATGATATTCATTTAGAAAAATTTACTGATTCTGAAAATAAAGATTTCAATTTGATAACTTATAAAAACAATCGTATTTATTTTTCTTCTAAAGAAAATAATTGGGGCGATGTAAGATCATTTGACCTTTTGAACAGAAGTGACGAAAAACCAATAATTTCTCAGATATACAATAATTTGCTTACTAGCACCTATTTTTCTGATGAATACATTATTTGTAAGTACAAAACATTGGGCAAAAATTATATTATTTTTTATGATTACGATGGCAAATTTATCCGGAAAATTGATGTTCCAGATGGTGTTGACATAGAATACAATTATTTTGATGAAACGACTAAAGATTTTTATTTTGGAGTTCATTCCTATGTGTTGCCTTATAGAAATTATAAGATAAATATTGTAACTGGAGAAAATCAACCTTTTTTTAGTCTAACAAATCCTCCAAAACCAACTCTTTTCCCTCTGAATTATTTCGAAACTAAATCAATAACTTATAAAAGTAGAGACGGTGTTGATGTTCCAATTACAATCATTCATAAAAAAGGAATTGTTCTTGATGGAAATAATCCTACTCTTTTAAAAGCCTATGGAGGATTTGGAGCCATAAACTCACCAAACTATGATACTGGTTTGATTTATTTTCTTGAAAAAGATGGCGTTTTTGCGTATGCCGAAATTCGTGGCGGTGGAGAAAAAGGCGAAAAATGGCACAAAGATGGAATGGGTCAAAAAAAGATGAATTGTTTTAATGATTTTATTGATGCAGCAGAATTTCTCATAAAGGAAAAATATACATCACCCAAAAAATTAGCAATAACTGGTGGTTCACAAGGCGGATTGTTGGTTGGTGTTGCGATGACCCAAAGACCAGAATTGTTTAAAGTAGTAGTTCCAGATGTAGGTGTTTTTGATATGGTAAATTTTCAAAAATTTACAATAGGAAGCCGCCATTTAGACGAATATGGTAATCCTGATATTGAATCGGAATTAAAAAATTTGTTGAAATATTCTCCATTTCATAATGTAAAAGAAGAAGTTAATTACCCTACAACTTTAATAATCACAGCTGATAATGATGACCGTGTTCCTCCGTTTCATTCCTACAAATTTGCTGCAAAACTTCAGAATCGAGTAGCACAAAAAAATCCAATATTTTTAAAAACAATAAAAAATGCTGGACATTATGGTGATTCATCGACTTATGAAAAACATTTGAATCAAAATGCAGAATTCTATAGTTTCTTGTTATATCATTTGAACTTATAAATAAAAAAACCCTGCGTTTGCAAGGCTTTTCAGAAATTTATTTTTTTTAGTTTAAAGACGGATTATGTCTTGTTTTGAATCCTGTTTTTGCAAAAATATTAATCAAAAATTCTGCGTCTTTGATAATGTCTTTTCCATCGCTTTTGTCATAATCATTTGCGATTAGACCTTCGCCTTCTTTTATTGCTTTTTCTGGTTGATCTGTATACAAATATATTTTTCCAAGATTGTAATACGCCGAGTAACGAATTTTTCTACTTCCTTTGTTATCATCTGGATATTTTGTTTTCAAAGATTCGAAATATTCTATAAGTGGTTGCAAATTTTTTATGGCATCATCTATTGGCTTATCTGATTGAATTTCAGAAAAATAAACCTTCACTGCCGTTATTGCCTCTTTTTGGGCAGCTCCTTCATCATCTTTTGCATCCATAATCCAAACTTTTTCGTTATTTGAAACTGGTTCAAAACCATAAATTCTGTTGACCGCATAATTAGAATTTTGGATGGATCTATCAATATATTCTCTTAATTTTATATTGAAAATTTCATTTTTATTTATATTGTAATAGTTTTCAATTTCTTTATAGTTTGTTGATTCACCTGATCTATATTCTAAATTTGCTGCTAAATTAATTCGGTTTTGACTTCCAGTTGAGGCAACTTCTTCTGTTTTGGCAATTTTGTTTTGTAAAAATCGATTGGCTTCTTTTGGTGCTTCTTCTACTTTTTTTGGCTCTATTTGAATCGTTGATTTTGGACCATTTGTAACAGCAATACCATTTCCATAAAATTGAACAACAGCCGTATACATGTAATAACTCTTTGTTACTTTTCCATCTTTATCCTTTTCTTCAACTAATCTGTTTACAATATTTACACCTTTTTGAGAAAATTCTGTGATATTAAAATCCAAATAAACTGTTGGGCTGGTTACAGTGTTTTTCCACCCTCTGATATATAATCTGTTTTTTACTATGTTAACATCTGGATAATAATCATACACAGACGGAACAAGATTTACACTTGTTGCGTAAGTTCTATTTTCAAACGGAATGTTTTCTGTTGGCAAATTCTGAAACTTTACATCGAAATAAAAGCGATCTAAATCTACTTTTGGAGATTTTTGAGAAAAAGAACTAATTGAAATTAAGGCAATTAGAATTGGTGTAATTTTTTTAATCATGATTGGGATTTGGGATTTTGTTATTTAAATTTCATACTAGTCAACAATCATGCCTAAAGTGATATTTAATCGTAAAAAAATTACAAACAAAAGCCAGCAAAATTTGCTGGCTTTAATTAATCTAAAAAAAGGTAAATTTACAATTTAACTACTTTGCTGTTTTTAGGTTTTACTTTTACAGCCATAGTCGTTTTTTCTGGTTGTTTGCCGTTCAAATCATCTAATATGTTTAAACCTTCCTCAACATATAGATCTTTAGATAAACTTTCGTGCCAATTTTTACGTTTATCTTTTAGTGCTAAATCCGTTTTAGTAATTTCTAATTCGTATGGCAAAGAGGTAAATTTCAAATTATTTTTATAGTTTCTAATGGCCTTGAATTTTTTTAATTCTGTTTCTAACTGATCTTCTTCGGCTTTATATTTTTGCATGTTTAAACTAAAATTGAAATCTTTGTTTCGATCGTCTATCCATTTTGCATTTTCCTGAATTAATTTAAATTGATCGTTTTTCTCAATTCTGTTTTTGCTATTTGCAATTGCCAAATCAAAGTTTTTTTGTTTGGTCCAAATTTTGTATTGTGCAGGTTCTATCTTGTCCCATGGCATGGCGTTTTCTGAATCTCGTTCACCCATTTTTAGATACATTAATCTATCTGGCATGACCACATCACTTTTTACTCCTTCGAGTTGTGTTGAACCACCATCGATTCTGTAGAATTTTTGAATCGTTGTCTTCAAAGCACCCATATCATACGTTCCTGCTTGGTTGAATTGATTCAGGTCTATAACTTGTTGAACAGTTCCTTTACCGTATGTTTGCTTGCTACCAATGATGACTCCTCGTTTATAATCTTGTATAGCCGCAGCAAGAATTTCTGATGCAGAAGCAGAAAAACTATTTACCATAATTACCAATGGACCTTCCCAAGCAATTTTATCATCACGGTCAAATAAAATTTCCTTCTTTTTGTTCGAAGAACTTACTTGTACAATTGGTCCTTCTGTAATGAATAATCCTGCAATATCCACCACTGTTTTCAAGGAACCTCCACCATCGTCCCGAACGTCTAAAATAATTCCTTCTACTCCCGATTTTTTTAGTCGATCAACCTCAAGAGCCATATCTTTGCCTGCATCGCGACCCACTTTACTTTCAAAATTTATATAAAATTTTGGCAAATAGATTACGCCATATTTTGTTCCATTTTTTTCAACGATACTAGATTTCACGTAGGTTTCTTCAATTTCAACAATATCTCTAAGAATCGTAATTAATTTTACTGAACCATCGAGTTTTTTTACTGTGAGGGTTACTTCGGTTCCTTTTCTACCTTTAATCATTTTGACAACATCGTCAATTTTCATTCCGAGTATGTCCACAGGTTCTTTATCTTTTTGAGCCACTTTCATGATTAGATCTCCTGCCTCAAGTTCTTTTCCTTTCCATGCTGGACCACCAGAAATGAGTTCCGTAATTTCTGTATAATCATCTTTTTTTTGAAGTTTTGCTCCAATTCCCTCCAAAGTTCCACTAATACTTACATCAAATTTTTCTTTATCCTCTGGGGCAAAATAACTGGTATGAGGATCAAAACGTTCGGCAATGCAATTCACAAAGATATTGAACCAATCTTTTCTTTCGAGTTCCAAAATATTTTTGAAATATTCGTCTAACGATTTTAGGGTAGTTGCTCTATTCTCTTTTTCGAGTTCGTCGTAGGATTTGTTTTTATATTCGTTTATTGTTTTCGATTGTTTTGCTTTTTGAGCAATAGTTAAGGAGTCATCTCCAATTTCATTTAAACTTCCTTTAGCTAATTTTTCTTTTAGCGTTAATTTGTCATTTAATGAAGATAAAGTAGAAAGTTTGAGCTGATTTTTCCATTTTTCCATTAATTCTGGAACATTTGCAGCAAAAGGTTGATTCTCCGAATCGGTATTAAAACTTTCGTCTAATGTATAATCAAACGGCTTGGATAAACCATATTTATAGTAGGCTCTTGTTTCGCCTAATCGTTTTTGAAGTCTATTGTAGGTTAATTCAAAAAAAGTTAAATCATATTTTTTGATTTGATCGTCCAATTGATTTTCATATTTAGAAAAGTCATTGATGTCGGATTGCAAAAAAAATCTTTTTGAAGGATCTAATTCTTTTAAATAGGCTTTGTATAAACCTTTAGAAAAAGTGTCATCCAATGCTACAGGGCTATAATGACCTTCTCTCAATACATAAGTTAGTATCTCTAAAAGTGCTTTGTCTTTTCCTGGATCTACAGTTTCTTTCTTTGGTATAAAACTCCATAGAGTTATTGATAGGCCAAAAACTATTATTAATATTTTATAATTCCTTTTCATAAAACTGATAATTGCATTCATTAAAAAATTTTCTACTAAAATAGATATAAAAACTATGCCAAAATATCAGTTTGAATATAATTTTTTGTTAAAGATCAATTTTTAACATTATTATGATAATTTCAACCTAAAATTAGATAAAAATGCTTTATTTTGCTTTAAATTTTTTACTATTTATGGATTCAAAACCACTCATTTTAGTAACCAACGATGATGGTATTTCGGCTAAAGGAATTCGAGCGTTGATCACAGTTATGTCGACAATTGGCGAGGTTCTTGTTGTAGCCCCAGATAAACCACAAAGTGCTATGGGACATGCCATTACTATTAACAATGTGCTGACTTTACAGAAAATTTCTTCAGAAAATGCACTAGTTACAGAATATAGTTGTTCTGGAACTCCTGTCGATTGTGTGAAAATTGCAGTGCATGAAATTATGCATCGAAAACCAGATTTGTGTGTTTCTGGCATTAATCATGGTTCCAATTCTTCCATTAATGTGATTTATTCTGGGACCATGAGTGCCGCAGTTGAGGCTGGAATCGAGGGAATTCCTGCTATTGGTTTTTCGCTTTCGGATTATAGTCACGAGGCAGATTTTGAACCCATAAAAACTTTTGTAAAAAAAATAACGCTCGAAGTTTTAGGCAATAAACTCCCGAACGGAATTGTTTTGAACGTTAATTTTCCGAAATTAAAAGAAAAAGAAATCAAAGGAATCAAAATTTGCCGTCAAGCGAAAGCCTCTTGGGAAGAAAAATTTGATAAAAGACAAAGTCCCTTCGGGAAAGATTATTATTGGCTTTCTGGCGAATTTGTAAATCACGACAAAGGCGAGGACACTGATGAATGGGCTTTAGAAAATGGTTATATTTCTATTGTTCCTGTTCAATTTGATTTAACGGCGCATCATGTAATTCAGGAATTGAATTCGTGGGATTTTTAAAACACAGAAAAATGAACAATCAAGTAATTTTAAAAGAGTTAATCATTGGATTTGTAATTGGATTAATAACCACCGTTTTAGGTTGTTTCCTTTTTTTACGATTTTATACAAAATATGATTTTCTAGAAGGCATACATGCAATTAGACAGGAAGGCTATTTGGGGAAATTAATTGCCCTGAGTGCTGTTTTGAATATTTTAATTTTCTTTTTGCTGCTAAAATTGAATAAAGAAATCATGGCTCGAGGCGTCGTTTTTGCTACAATTGTTTTGACAATCATAACTATATTTGTATAAAATGAAATACTACATTATTGCTGGCGAAGCATCGGGTGATTTGCACGGTTCGAACCTCATGAAAGAATTGTTTTTGCAAGATGCGAAGGCAGAAATTCGGTTTTGGGGTGGCGATTTAATGGCAAAAGTGGGTGGGACTTTGGTAAAACACTATCGTGAATTGTCTTTTATGGGTTTTTTAGAAGTAGTCTTAAACCTTAAAACTATTCTGAATAACATAAAAATATGCAAGTCTGATATATTAAACTTTAATCCCGATATGTTGATTTTGATTGATTATCCAGGATTTAATATGCGAATTGCAAAGTGGGCAAAAAAAAACAAAATTAAAATTCATTACTATATTTCACCTCAAATTTGGGCTTGGAAAGAAAACAGAATTAAAGATATTAAAAGAGATTTTGATAAATTGTATGTGATTTTACCTTTCGAGAAAGATTTTTATGAGAAAAAACATCATTTTTCGGTAGAATTCGTAGGTCATCCACTAATTGATGCAATTAAAAATCGAGTGAAAAACAATATTGAAAATTTTCGAATTGAAAATAAATTATCCGACAAGCCAATTATTGCTATTTTGCCAGGAAGCAGAAAACAAGAAATCACAAAAATGCTATCGGTGATGTTATCCGTTGTGAATGATTTTCCAAAATATCAATTTGTAATTGCTGGTGCACCAAGCCAAGAATTCGAATTCTACAAACCTTTTTTGACGAATCCAAATGTGAAATTTATTTCAAACAAAACATACGATCTACTAGCTAACTCTCAGGCCGCACTAGTAACGTCTGGAACAGCCACACTAGAAACCGCTTTGTTCAAGGTTCCAGAAGTGGTTTTGTACAAAGGCAGTTGGGCATCGTACCAAATTGCAAAACGCTTGATTACTCTGAAATATATTTCGTTGGTGAATTTGATAATGGATAAGCAGGTTGTCACCGAATTAATTCAAGAGAATTGCACCTCTGAAACCATAAAAAACGAATTGCAAAAAATTTTGGAGCCGGTGCATCGAAAAACTCTTTTACAAGAATATGAAGTGTTAGAGCAACAACTTGGCGGTATTGGAGCAAGTCAAAAAACAGCTCAATTGATTGTACGATCCAAATAATGAAAGTTTTACAATTCCCCTTAGTCAAAATTATACTGTTTTTTATACTCGGTATTTTGAGTGCATTTTACCTGCAACCAAATCCAAATTTGGTTTTTATTGCACTTGGAGTTGGTTTTGTTTTGCTAGGATTTTCGTTTTATTTTTCGTTAAAAAGTAAACCTCAAAAAAATTATTTTGCGTTTTTCGCAATTTTAGTTTCTTTTTTATTTGGAGTTACAACTCATGTTATTCATACTGAAACCTATAAAAAAAATCATTTTACACATTTTATAATAAACTCCAAAAAACAATATTCCATTGAAATTACGTTAAAAGAAAAACTCAAAGAAAACGATTTTAGCAAACGTTTTGTTGCCATTGTCAGAACATTAGACGCTAAAGAAAGTTGTGGAAAAATAATTCTCAACATTCGAAAAGACAGTTTAAATCACGATTTCGGAGTTGGATCTATTCTAAAAATTCGAGGTTCGATTTATAAAAACAAAGAAATTAGCAACCCAAATCAATTTGATTATGGGAAATATCTCGAAAATCAGCAAATTTATGGACAAATATATTGCGATGTAAACGACATTGAAATTAATTCTAAAATTGAAAAAAGCATTTGGTATTATGCAGCGAATTTTCGAAATAAAATTATTAAAAACCTTCAGAAAAAAGGTTTCAGCAAAAACGAATTGAGCGTTATTGTTGCATTGATTTTGGGACAACAGCAAGATATCTCTCCAGACGTTTTACAAGATTATCAATATGCTGGTGCAGTTCATATACTTTCCGTTTCGGGCTTGCATGTCGGTTTTATTTTATTGTTTATCAATTTTTTATTACGACCAATTCCAAAAACCAAAATGGGTTCGTTTTCTAAATTAGTAGTTGTTATATTTTCACTTTGGGTTTTTGGTGTCATTGCTGGTTTGGCTCCATCTGTAGTGAGGTCAGTAACGATGTTTTCTTTTGTTGCAATTGGAATGCATCTCAAACGAAGTGTAAATATTTATCATACGCTTTTGGTTTCAGCATTTTTGATTCTGCTTTTTCAACCTTCGTTTTTGTTTGATGTTGGTTTTCAATTGAGTTATGTTTCGTTGTTTTTTATCGTTTGGTTACAACCTCTTTTTTCTGGAATATGGAAACCAAAAAACAGAATTACAAACTACTTTTGGGATATTCTCACAGTTTCTTTTGCTGCACAAATTGGCGCATTCCCTTTAAGCGTTTACTATTTTCATCAATTTCCAGGATTGTTTTTTGTAACCAACTTGGTTATTCTGCCTGCAATGGGATTCGTCTTGGGACTTGGCGTTTTGGTAATGCTCCTCGCCTATTTCAATTATGTTCCGATGATTCCAATGCGAGTTTTAGAATGGAGTATTTGGTTTCTCAACAAAATTATCGCTAGGATAGCCTCTTTCGAACAATTTATAATTTCAAATATTTCATTTAATTTTTACATGCTTGTAACAATGTATTTGATGCTTTTTGCTGTTTTTATTTGGTTTAAAAAACCAAGTTTTCAGAGGTTATCGTTTGCAATGATTATTATAATTACGTTTCAGATATCCTGTTTTTTAACAAAATATTTTCATCAAGCAGAAAAAGAATTAATTGTTTTTAATGTCAAAAAAAATTCCATTCTTTGTGAGCGAAATGGTCAAAATTCAACAATTTATGCTAATGATAGTATTTTAAAAAACATAGAGAAAAATCGTCTTTTAAATCCCTATTTAATTGAAAATTTTGCAAAAATTCATCATAAAAAATCAATCCAGAATAATTTATTTTTTGATAACAGGAAAATTTTTGTTCTGGATAATTTAGCCATTTATCCAAAAGGGATTTCTCCAGATATTGTTGTTATAACCCATTCGCCAAAATTAAATTTAGAACGTTTTTTGCTAGATTGCAAACCAAAAGGCGTGGTTGCAGATGCGTCGAATTTCAAGAGTTATGTCAAAATTTGGAAAGAAACTTGTGAAAAACAAAAAATCCCTTTTCATGCCACTACCGAAAAGGGATTTTATAGAATGAAATAGAATTATGCTTTGACGCTTTTTGATTTTAATTTTTTAACAGGTTTCGATAATTTTGGCGGAGCAATTTTTGTGTTATTTTTCAAAATTTCGTCTGCGCCTGCGATCCAAGTGGCAGGTCCACCAGCAACATAACCTGTTTTGCCAAGTTGTTGAAAATTTGGTTTTCCGTCTTTCATATCTGCATTTACGATCCAAACTGTTGGATAACCTTGAATTTGAAATGCTTGTTGCAATCCTGCATTTTGTGTTTTTATTTGATCTGTTTGTGGAGCAGCACGCGGATAGTCTAACTCCACAAGCACTACATTTTTTTCTGCCCAAGTAGAAAATTCGGGAGTTTTAAAAACTTCTTTTTGCAAACGAATGCACCATCCACACCAATCGCTACCGGTAAAAAATAGAAATAATGGTTTGTTTGTTTTGTTCGAAGTTTCAATAGCCTTGTTGATATTAGTTTCCCATTTTTGTTCTTGGGCTTGTAAAGAAAATGATCCTGAAACTAGAAGTAATGCAATAATTATTTTTTTCATAATTGAAAATTTTATTTTTTGAAGGCGAAAGTTACTACATTTTAGTATAAATTCATCTGTTTAAGAAATATTTAGGATTTTTTTAAACTCTAAAATCCCAATTTAGCATAATCATAATAGTCTTTCCCACCAAAACCAATTGTGATTCCGACACTAATTCCTCTGAAACTTGTGTCTGAATTAAAAGGAATGGTGTATCCTCCTTTTAGTTTTATAAAATTATAAAGATTAATCCCGACACTTGGATTGAAACTTTTGTTGGTAACAGACAATTCCGTCATTGGATTGAGAAAAAAATTAGCGTTCTGCAATGGTTTGTAATTGATATGAAATTCTGGAAGTAAAATTTTATTTCCGTCTGTGCTCGTAATATAGGTGCCAATTCCCAAATTTAATGCTGGATCTTTATTGTCGTTTAACCTTTCGTCAAGACCAAAATAACCATAATTTGTTCCGATATTAGAGTATCCTGCAATGAAACCTAGTTCTTGTGACCACGTTTTTGAGGCTATGAGTATAAAAATAAAAACAAGTATTTTTTTCATGTTGAAATCAATATTTTTAATTAAAAAGGGCTTATTTATTTCAAATGTAAACCATTTAATGTTTGAAATGACGTGTTCCAGTAAATACCATTGCCAAGTGGTTTGCATTGCAATAATTAATGCTCAATTCATCTTTTATGGATCCTCCTGGTTGAATAATGGCTGTGATTCCAGCCTTTTTTGCAATTTCTACACAATCCGGAAAAGGAAAAAAAGCATCGCTTGCCATGACCGCTCCTTTCAAATCAAATCCAAAGTTTTTAGCTTTTTCTATGGCCTGATGTAGTGCATCAACGCGAGAGGTTTGACCTGTCCCAGACGAAATTAATGTTCCGTTTTTGGCAAAAACAATTGTGTTTGATTTGGTGTTTTTACAAATTTTAGAGGCAAAAATCAAATCATCAATTTCTAAATCTGTTGGAGATGTATTTGTAACGGTTTTTAAATCTTGTTTATTGTCTGTTACATTATTTTTATCTTGAACCAAAATGCCATTCAAACACGTTCGAACATTTGTTTGTGACAATTCAACAGGTTTTTGAACTAAAATTATTCTGTTTTTCTTTTCAGAAAGAATCGAAATTGCAAGATCATCATAACTTGGAGCAATAACTACTTCGCAAAATAATTTATTGATTTCGTTTGCAGTAGCAACATCAATTTTTGAATTCGAAATCAAAACTCCCCCAAAAGCAGAGGTTGGATCGCAAGCCAAAGCCACTTTGTAGGCTTCAAGAATTGTTTTTCTGGTGGCTAATCCACAGGCATTGTTGTGTTTTAGAATCGCAAAAGTGGGTTCGTTGTTTTCGAATTCTCCAATTAAATTCACCGCAGCATCGACATCTAGCAAATTATTATAGGACAATTCTTTTCCGTGAAGTTTAGAAAACATAGCCTCGAAATCTCCAAAGAAAAATCCTTTTTGATGCGGATTTTCTCCATATCTCAAAACTTGACCATTGTTCTCACTAACTTTTAGAACTAATTCGTCTTGATCTTTATTAAAATAATTGAAAATAGTCGAATCATAATGTGAACTTACGTTAAATGCTTTCAATGCAAAAAGTTTTCTATTGACAAGAGTTGTTGCTCCGTTCTGGCTCGAAATCAAATCCAGAAGTAATCTATATTCGTTTCTGGAAGGTATAATAACGGTATCCTGAAAGTTTTTTGCAGCAGCACGAATCAAAGATATACCACCAATATCAATTTTTTCGATAATATCTGATTCACTTGCGCCCGTTGCCACGGTTTTCTCAAATGGATATAAATCAACAATCACCAAATCAATTTGAGGAATATCGAATTCAATCATTTGAGAAATATCTGATTCATTGTCTTGACGGTTTAATATTCCACCAAAAACTTTTGGATGTAATGTTTTGACTCTTCCTCCCAAAATCGATGGATAACTTGTTAGATCTTCTACTGCAATTACTGGAATTCCTAGGTTTTTTATAAAATCTTCGGTTCCGCCTGTTGAATAGAGTGTAACATTTTGGGTGTTAAGTAGTCTAACAATTGGTTCTAACCCTTCTTTTGAAAAAACGGAAATTAGAGCCGATTGAATTGTTTTTGTCGTGTTCATTGTGAAGTTGTTGTTGAGTAGTGCAAAAATAGTTTTTTAATTAGATTTTTAGAGTAATCGAAAACAAGATTTTTTTGAAATTTGTTAAAATTTATTTGATGATGTATCAAATTTTAAATTATTTATTTTTATTGAAAATTTAAAACATTAGATTTAAAGAATAACTTCTCATTTATAACTCATATTTCAGAATTTTTATAGAATTTTACAAGAGTAAAAAAAGTAAAAGATAATGGTAGTTTATTTACGTTTGTTAAAAGAAAGTTTTGGGTTTGCGATGAATGCTTTGCGAACCAATAAATTGCGAACATTGCTTTCGCTACTTGGCGTTACCATTGGGATTTTTTCAATTATTGCTGTGCTTTCTGCTGTAGATTCTTTGGATCGAAAAATAAAAAAAGATTTGAGTTCACTCGATAAAAACACCATGTATTTAATGCGTTTTTCTTTTGGACCGTCCGAAATTCCGCAATGGAAACGTGAACAATTCCCGAATGTTAGTTATGAAGAATTTCAGTTTTTGAAAAGCAATCTCAAAAATGCCGAAAATCTATGTTTTCAATTTTTTACAAAGCCCGAAAACATCAAATTCGAATCGAAAACAGTTAGCGCAATTAATGTTGTTCCAGTTTCGCATGAGTTCGATGACATTCAAAAACTCGAATTTCAATCGGGTAGATTTTATAATGAATCCGAATCGAATTCGGGATTGCCAGTGATTGTTTTAGGACATGATGTAGCTATTGGATTGTTCGAAAACTATGATCCCATTGGTCAAAACATTCGTTTATATGGAAAAAAATTTACCGTAATTGGCGTTCTCAAAAAACAAGGCGCTGGGCTTTTTGGAGACAGCAATGATACCTCAGCATTTTTACCCTCAAATTTTTTGAGAAAAATGTATGGCGATAATGCTGATTTTCTGACACCTGTAATCATTATCAAACCTCTCAAAAACATTGATGTCGATGCGCTAAAAGGAGAAATAGATCAAAAAATGAGGAGTTTTAGAGGTATAAAAACAGGAGAAATAAGTAATTTTTTCTTGAATATCCTTACTGGTTTCACTGATTTTCTTGATGGAATTATTGGTCAAATGAAT
The DNA here is from genome assembly GCA_043779445.1 of Bacteroidota bacterium. GTDB lineage: Bacteria > Bacteroidota > Bacteroidia > Flavobacteriales > Flavobacteriaceae > Flavobacterium. The sequence goes on along the minus strand of JAYWEG010000048.1, from coordinate 596 downwards.
GTCGTAGGCTGGATTATTGCTGGTTTTTCGCTTTTGGTTGGTGGTTTTGGAATAGCAAACATTATGTTTGTTTCTGTAAAAGAAAGAACGAATTTAATTGGAATTCAAAAATCATTGGGTGCAAAAAACAAATTTATATTATTTCAGTTTTTGTTCGAAGCAGTGATTTTATGCGTAATTGGCGGAATTTTCGGAATGCTGCTCGTTTGGATTATTTCGATTGTATTAACCAATTTCATGGATTTTGAGTTTGTTCTCGGAATGGGAAATATAATTCTCGGAACAGGATTAGCTGCAGTCATAGGTTTAGTTTCGGGTATTTTGCCCGCGATTTCTGCTAGCAAATTAGATCCTGTTGAGGCAATTAGAAGCGGCATGTAGAAGTTAATGTTAATTATCCTTTATCCTTCTTTTATTTAAATGTATTTATCATCTAGTTTCTAAATATCAAAACCCATAAAAAAGCCTTCACATTTCTGTAAAGGCTTTTAACGCTTGTTCCCTCTTCCCGATAGCAATCGGAACAGGCAATTGGCTCGAACCAATTCCGATAGCTATCGGAACTCTGATTAACAATTACTGTATTTATTGAATAG
>JAYWEG010000047.1:0-2361 GCA_043779445.1 Bacteroidota bacterium | reverse complement strand
ACCTAACAGGTTTTAAAAACCTGTTAGGTCTAAATGTAAGAATTTCTCTCTTACCCCAAACTCTCTCTACGCATTATTTTTCCGTTTTCGGTTTCTTTGAATTTAGGAACAAAAATAATTTCTTTTGGTTTTTCGTATTTATCTAAAACATCGAAAATAGTATCATCAAAAGGCTGTTTTTCTCCTTCGATAACTAAAACTAATTTTTCTCCTAAAATTTCATCGACTATTCCTATTACAAAAAATCTGTTTTGGAGGGCATGCGATAATTTTTTTTCTATTTGCTCTGGAATCAGTTTGATTCCGCCGCTGTTGATGACATTATCAAATCGTCCGAGAAAAATAAACTCGTTTTCGCTCACCAATTCAACAATATCATTGGTAACTATGATTTCGTCAGAGATTTTTGGCGCATGAATGACCAAACAATTTCTATCGTCGTAAGAAATGGTTACCTTTGGTAAAACCGAAAATGCCTTCGCTCCTACTCTTTTGGCTGCAATGTGTGTGATGGTTTCGGTCATTCCGTAGGTTTCATAAACTTTTGTTGGCAATTTTGATAATTCCTTTTCGAGAGCATGACTCATTTTTACGCCACCAACAATCATTTTATTTACGTTTTCTCTAAGTTCATTCAAAGAATTTTGAGCCTGCAAAGGAACCATGGCTACAAAATCATATTTTGCGGTATTATTTTTCATTGGATGCGAACTTGGAGCCACAAAATCAATATCCAAACCAATGATAAAAGCTCGAACAAACATCATTTTTCCAGCAATATATTGCACTGGCAAACAATGAAAAGCTTTGTTTCCGGGCGAAAGTTCAAAGAAATCTCCAGTTGCCAATGCCGAATTGACCATAGCTTGTTTGTCGATTCGAATTGTCTTTGGTTTTCCAGTGGTTCCAGATGTTTTGAGGTTCATGAAATCATTTTCATCGAACCAGTCTAGAAAAAATTCGCCAACATGTTTTTCGAAATCTTCGCCTTCTTTTATGAAACTATAGGCGACTCGAAGCATGTCTTCGCGATTGAAATGAAAACCATTCATTTTGAATTGGTTGTGTACGTTTTGATAAGTTACTTTAGTCATTTATTCCAATATTTTCAATTGTTTCTACATTATTTTCATAAATGTTTCCTGTCAATTTTTCTTTCCAATTAGTCCATTTATAAATTTTACTAAAAATAAATAATAATATTGGATATATTACAAAAACAGGAATAAAAGTTTCCATTCCTGCTTCGGGTTTTGCAATATCTCGAAGAATTGAATTGGTTTGAAAAACAGACCAATCCGAAGTTACCAACAAAGCGCCTACCAGATTATTTGCCGCATGAAAACCCAGAGAAAGTTCCATTCCATCATCCATGAGTGTGAGAATTCCGAGCATAAAACCGGTGCCAATATAATAGACCATAATGATGTAACCCATTTCTTTTACTTCTGGATTTGCAATATGCATTCCCCCAAAAATCACTGAAGTTAAAACCAATGGCAACCATTTGTTTTTGAATAGTCCACCAAAACCTTGCATCAAATAGCCTCGAAAAATATATTCCTCGCAACTAGTTTGAATGGGAATCATAACGATTGCAATCACGGCTAAAATAGCAAAGGAAAGGGGTTTAAAATTCCATACAAAATTTTCTGGGTAGTAATAATAGGTTGCATAAGTTGTAAAAACAGTAAAAACTCCCCAAATTCCAAAGGAAGTAAAAACTCGACTCCAATCGAGCTTTCTTCGAGAAGTTGTAACGGAAAGTACAGTTTGATTGTGAATTTTTTTTATGACAAAAAATAGACTCAACAAAGCAATTGCAAAAGAAAGCATGATGAGAAACAATGTTAGATTAGAATCCAACGTTTTCATAAAATCATCTTCGGTAGGCATACCTTTTCCTTCTTTCATTTTTCTAAAAATAACACCAATTGCTAGTGGCATTTGACCAATTACTGAACCGAAGATTACAATTAGAGATCCAACTAAATATTTCCAAAAATGATTTTCTTTTTTTATTCCTTGTTCAATAAACATACTTTTGATTTTTTTATTATTTGTATATAAGTATCAAAAAAATAATTTTGTTACATGCTCAAATATAAACAAAATTTTGAATTTTATTTAGAATTATTCTAGAATCGAATTAACAAAGATTTAGGATTTGTTGCTTAAACCAAACAGTAAATTTGTCATCTAAAAATAAAAATAAATAATGAAAAACTTAAAGTCGGTTCTTATAATTTCAATTTTACTAATTTCATTATTCGGTTTCTCACAAGAGCGAGAAATAAAAAAAATAAACATCTCTGGAAAAATTGTATCTAAAATTTCGAATCAAAGCCTTGGATTTGCTAC
>JAYWEG010000046.1:0-5933 GCA_043779445.1 Bacteroidota bacterium | reverse complement strand
AATTGTTGTTCTAAATCGCTAGTTTCAAGAATGTTTTTTTGAATAAAAGTTACATTTACTTTATTTTTTACAGCATTTTTTTGAGCCATTTCTAAAGCACTTTCCGAAACATCTAAAGCAAAAACAAGTGAATTAGGAACGTTTTTTGCTAATGAAATTGCAATGCAGCCTGATCCTGTTCCAATATCTAGAATTTTTACATTTTTAGATTCTGAAACTTTTAAATTTTCTTTTATAATCCAGTCCACCAATTCTTCGGTTTCTGGACGAGGAATTAAAACACATGAGTTAACTAGAAATTGCAAACCAAAAAAAGACGTTGATCCTAATATATATTGAATTGGAATTTCTAATTTTAATTGTTCTAAAATAGTATTCCAAATGTCAATCTCATGTTGAGAAAACTCCAAATCAAGATCTAAAGCCAAATCAATCCTTTTTAAATGATGTTTATTTTCGAGAATAATATAGAAAAAACTTTCGACCTCAACTTCGTCATAAATTGAAGCAAGTTGTTCCATAAAATATAATTTGTATTGCTTTATTTTCATTTTTTAAAAGTCATAATATTTTTATCATCCAAACGGGGCAACTTGTATGACCAGTATTGCCAATTGGAGCATCAATGTGCTCAAAACCTACTTTTTTATACAGTCTTTGAGCCTTTTCCATATAATGCATGGTTTCGAGATAACATTTTGAATATCCAAACTCTTTGGCTTTGGCTAAACATAATTCCATGAGTTTTGTGCCAAGTCCAAGTCCTCGACATTCGGCCAGAAAATACATTTTTTGAAGTTCACAAATATCGTTTTCTAAAGTTCCTATTCCTGCGCCACCTTTTATTTTACTATCGATTTCAATAACATAATATATGGTTTTTGGCTGGCTATAAACATCAGACAAATTAAATAAATAGGGATCAGAATAGGCAGTTCCAATTTTTGGAGCGCCCATTTCCATTAATACTTTTTGAACTAATTCGCCAACGGCTTGATTGTCTTTTTCTTCGATTTCTCGGATAATTATCATTATTTTTGATTGAAAATTGCTGTTTTTTGATTTAGGGTTTAAAGAATCAAACTAAAAATCATACTTTTACGCTGTGAAGATACATGAAATTTACATGAAACGTTGTATTGAAATTGCAAAAAATGGACTTTCGGCAGCTATGCCAAATCCTTCGGTTGGAGCAGTGATAGTTCATAACAATGTGATCATTGGCGAAGGTTTCACTTCTGAATATGGCGGAAATCATGCCGAAGTAAATGCAATAAATTCTGTTAAAGATAAATCATTACTTTCCGAATCAACTATTTACGTAAGTTTAGAGCCTTGTTCTCATTTCGGGAAAACGCCACCTTGTTGTAATTTAATTATAGATTCAAAAATTCCAAATGTTGTTATTGGAACTTTAGATTCTAACAAAAAAGTAGCGGGAACAGGAATAGAAATGCTAAAAAAATCGGGAATAAATGTCATTGTTAGTGTTTTGGAACAGGAATGTCGTGAATCTAACATACGTTTTTTTACTTTTCACGAAAAAAAACGACCTTATGTTGTTTTGAAATGGGCAGAATCTCAGAACGGTTGTATAGCACCATTAAATAGAGTAGAAAAAAAACCAGTTTGGATTACTAATGAGTATTCACGTCAATTAGCTCATAAATGGCGGAGCGAAGAACAAGCCATTTTAGTTGGAACGCAAACAGTTGTTGACGATAATCCAAAATTAGATGTCCGAGATTGGGTAGGAAAAAATCCAATTCGAGTAATTTTAGATCAAAATAGCAGAATTCCAAAAGATAGTTTTATATTTGATAACCAATCCGAAACAATTTTGATTTCTAAAACAGATATTGATTTTAATCTAAATATTGCCAAACAAATTTGTGATCTTCTATTCGAAAAAAACATTCAATCGATTATCATTGAAGGTGGAACTCGAACTTTGCAAACATTTATTGATACACATATTTGGGACGAAGCAAGAGTTTTTAAAGGAACTATTTTCTTCGAAAACGGAAAAAAAGCACCAAATATAAATCACAAAATCGAATCAATAACAAGAATTCTTGACGATGAACTTTTAATCTACAAACAACATGATTGATACAATTATTTTTGATTTAGGAGATGTTTTTATAAATTTAGAACATGAAAGAGTAACAGAAAACTTTAAAGCTTTAGGTCTAGTAGAATGGTCTGACGATTTAAAGATTTTAAGTTCTCAATATGAAATTGGAAAAATAACAGAACTCCAGTTTTTTGAAGGCATACAAAAACACTTGCCAAATTCCGATTTGCTTCAAATTCGTGCTGCTTGGAATGGAATTATTGGCGAATTTCCACTATATCGTTTAGAGTTTTTGCAAAAACTGAAACGAAGTCATAAATTATATCTTTTGTCGAACACAGATGAGACACATATTAATAAATTCGAACATCAATCGGGGTTGACTTTCGCCAGAGATTTTTACTCCTGTTTCGAGAAGATCTATTTTTCATTTGAAATTGGTATGAAAAAACCCAATGAAACGATATTTAAACTTATTTTAAATAAACATAATTTGATACCCAAAAACACTCTTTTTATTGATGATAAAAAAGAAAATACTGATGCCGCAGCAAAATTAGGATTAAAAATTTGGAATCTTCAGGTTGGGAAAGAGGATGTTGTGGATTTATTCGATAAAAAAATCTTATAATATTCTTTTGGAGGATACTTATAAAACTATTGAATTTCCGTCTGATGAAATTTTATTTAAAGAAAAAAACAGTAAATTTTTTGGTTATACTTTCCCAATAACTCAAGAAGCCGAAGCTAAAATAGTACTTGAAAATTTGCGGAAAAAACATTTTGGAGCAGGTCACTTTTGTTACGCATTTCAAATTGGAATAGAAAAAAAATATTTTCGGGTAAATGATGATGGCGAGCCCACTAATTCTGCTGGAATGCCAATATACGGTCAAATTCAATCTTTTGAGTTGACTAATATTTTGATTGTTGTTGTTCGGTATTTTGGTGGAATAAAATTAGGCGTTAGCGGTTTGATTTCTGCATATAAAAATGTTGCACAATTAGCGGTTGAAGCATCGAATAGTGTAGAAAAACTATCGATGTTCATTTTTTTCTTTCTTTTGAATATAAAAACCTAAATAGAGTGATGAGAATTATCAAAGAAAAAAATCTTACTATTATTTCTCAGGAAATGGAAAATTCTAGCTATTTCGAAGTTGCAACACGCAAAAAAAATGCCGAAAACATTTTCGACATTTTTTATTTAATGTTTGAAATTGAAATAAAACTAAAAGATTAAATTTCTACTTGATTAATTATATCTAATACTGCGGTTGGAGGCAACATGGGACGACCCGTTTTCATGTCTACAAAAACCAATAAAAAACTTGCAGTTGTTAATAACTCGTCTTGCTCACTCCAAATTTCGCATTCAAATTCTATCTTTACACCGCTATAAGATTTGAATTTTGTTTTAACAGTTAAGAGATCATCGTAACGGGCAGGTTTTTTATAATTTAATGTTAATGAAGCAATAGGCAACATAACATGGCTTTCTTCGAGAGCCTTATAAGAAATCCCTTTTTTTCTAAGCCATTCGACCCTTCCAATTTCAAAATAAGGCAAATAATTTCCATGATAAACGACTCCCATTTGATCCGTTTCTGAATAACGAACCCTAACTTTTTCTATGTGTTCTTTCATTTTTTTAATGTTATTTTAACTTTTTTTACGGCTTTTACATAACCCTTACAACAATATTTTTTAAAAATCAACCTAGATTATTTTTTTTTTAATTAATTTTATTCACATATTTGTATTCTATTAAAAAAGCAAAAAAGACCTACCGTTTTTGTTTACTTTTAATGTTTTTAATAATACACAAACTTAACTAAAAAAATGACTAAAACTGCTCAATCGGTATGGGATAATTGTCTCGTTTTTATCAAAGATAATATTCATGATCAAGCATACAAAACTTGGTTTGAGCCTATCAAGTCCGTTGAGTTAACAGATTGTGCATTACATATTCAAGTTCCCAGTAAATTCTTTTATGAATGGTTAGAAGAACATTACGTAAAACTATTGAAAGTTGCTCTTGTCAAAGAACTTGGTAAAAATGCAAAGTTACTCTATAAAATTAAAATGGAGAACACCTATGGCAATAAGCAACCTTTCATGGAACAATTGCCAAGTGCACACAGAAGCGCGTTAAAAGCTCAGGATGTAGATGCACCTATAAAAAATTTGAGTCCAGAACTAAAAAATCCTTTTGTAATTCCTGGAATTCGAAATCTTAAAATTGAATCACAACTTAATGCCAATTACAGTTTTGATAACTTTCTCGAAGGCGATTCAAATCGTTTAGCTCGTTCTGCAGGAATGGCAGTTGCAAACAAACCTGGTGGAACCTCGTTTAATCCGTTGCTCATTTTTGGAGGTGTAGGATTAGGAAAAACTCATTTAGCTCATGCAATTGGTGTTGAAATCAAAGACAAATATCCAGAAAAAACAGTTTTATATATTTCTGCTGAAATTTTTACACAACAATATATTGATTCTGTTAAACGAAATAATCGCAACGATTTTATACATTTTTACCAATTAATCGATGTGTTAATTATTGATGATGTCCAATTTCTTTCAGGAAAAGCAGGAACGCAAGATGTGTTTTTTCATATTTTTAATTATTTACATCAAAACGGAAAGCAAGTTATTTTAACTTCGGACAAAGCTCCAGTCGATATGCAAGATATAGAGCAACGTTTACTTTCCCGTTTCAAATGGGGACTTTCTGCCGAATTGCACCAACCTGAATTTGAAACTCGTGTTTCTATCCTAAAAAATATTCTATACAGAGATGGGGTTGACATGCCAGATGATATTATAGATTATGTGGCACGAAATATCAAAACAAATGTTCGGGAACTCGAGGGAGCAATTATTTCTTTGATTGCACAATCTTCTTTTAATAAAAAAGAAGTTACTATTGAACTGGCTAAAAGTGTAGTTGAAAAATTTGTTAAAAATGTAAAAAGAGAGATTTCCATAGACTACATTCAAAAAATTGTTTCAGATTATTTTCAATTAGATTTAGAAACATTACAATCAAAAACTCGAAAACGTCACGTGGTTCAAGCGCGTCAATTGGCCATGTTTTTTGCAAAAAAAATGACAAAAGCCTCACTGGCAAATATTGGTTTGCAAATAGGTGATCGAGATCATGCAACAGTACTTCATGCATGCAAAACAGTAGATAATTTGGTTTCAACTGACAAACAATTCAAAAAGTATGTCGAAGATATTAATAAAAAATTAACCCTCTAATAGCATGCCTATTAAAATTTTAATGGTTTGTTTGGGCAACATATGTCGTTCCCCATTAGCACATGCAATTCTAGAATCAAAACTCCCAAAAAATAAATTTTTAGTAGAATCTGCAGGCACTGGCGATTGGCATGTTGGGGACAAACCCGATAAACGCTCTATTGCAGTTGCCAAAAAAAATGGTTTAGACATTAGTAAACAACGAGGAAGATTGTTTCAAAAATCTGATTTTGATGAATTTGACTATATTTTTGCCATGGATAATTCGAACTACAATAATATACTTAATTTGGCAACCAATTTTGAAGCTACTCAAAAAGTGCAATTGATACTTAATGAACTTTTCCCGAATGAAAATGTGGATGTTCCAGATCCCTATTTTGGCTTGGAAAATGGCTTCGATAGTGTTTATAAAATGCTAGACGATAGTTGCGAAGTCCTTTCAAAAAGATTAATTGAGAAGCATTTGTAAATTTTTACATTTTGTTTTATTGTTTATAAAAACCTATCTATTTATAATTAATTATTTGATATTCAATGTATTATATGCATTTTTATTCATCAAAATTAAAAATCTAACACTATT
>JAYWEG010000045.1:0-5936 GCA_043779445.1 Bacteroidota bacterium | reverse complement strand
AATAAAATTTTTCAATTTTGCAACGTTAAATATAAAAACAAAACAATGATAACAAATTTAATTAAGATTACAGTATTAGCAATAACAGTTCAAGCTTTTCTTGGATGCAGTTCAAGGACAAAAATTGAAAACCTTCAAACAACTGCGGAAACTCAAAAGACAACTCAAGTAATGACTAAAGCTGAGCAAGCCTCATTAACTCCTGATCAAGTTATACAAGAATTCAAAGAGGGTAACAAACGCTTTAACTCCAGCAACGTAACCCAAAGAAATCATTCAGAGGAAATCAGAAAAGTTGTAACTGACGGTCAATTTCCTAAAGCAATGGTTCTAAGTTGTTTGGATAGTAGAGTGCCTGTTGAAGACATTTTTGACCAAGGTCTTGGAGACGTTTTTGTAGGCAGGGTCGCTGGCAATTTTGTTAATACCGACTTATTAGGTAGCATGGAATTTGCATGTAAAGTGGCAGGAGCTAAACTAATTCTAGTGATGGGTCATCAACATTGTGGCGCAGTTAAAGGAGCAATTGATGATGTACATTTAGGAAATATAACATCAATGCTTGCAAACATAAAGCCTGCAATAGAAATGAGTAAAGGTTTTGAAGGTGAAAAATCTTCGAAAAATGAAGCTTTTGTAAAGTTAGTGGCTCAGAATAATATCAAAAATACGATAGCTCAAATTAGAGCTAAAAGCGAAATTTTAAAAGAAATGGAATCTAAAGGTGAAATAAAGATAGTTGGAGCATTCTATACTTTGCGAACCGGTAAATTAGAGTTCGTTGACTAACATTTTATCACTAATTAAATAATCCCACAAAATGAATTTCAATTTACTATTAGAAAATTTAACCAATCCGGCACTTTTGTTTTTTGTGCTTGGCGTGATCGCAGTTTATTTAAAAAGCGATTTGGAAATACCAGCTAACTCATCAAAATTTATTTCTCTTTATCTATTATTTTCCATTGGTTTTAAAGGCGGGCAAGAGTTGTCTCATGAAACATTTACAAGCGAAATCGGATTTTCTATGTTATTTGGAATCTGTATTTCAGCGCTCATACCGCTATATACTTTTTTTATACTCAAAAGAAAACTAAATATATTTGATGCAGGAGCTATCGCAGCTGCTTATGGATCTGTAAGTGCCGTTACATTTGTTACAGCCGTTTCTTATTTAGAAAGCCAACAGATGACACTTCATGGACACATGGTAGCCATAATGGCATTAATGGAATCTCCCGCAATTATTGTAGCATTGATCTTAATTTCCGTGTTCAACAAAGACGAAACCTCCACGAAAATTAAAATACCATCTGTAATAAAGCATTCTTTAACAAATGGAAGTGTCTTATTAATTCTTGGAAGTCTAGTTATAGGATTTATAGCCAACGCAAAACAAGCAGAAGGAATTAAACCGTTTACTAACGACTTATTCAAAGGGTTTCTGGCCATTTTCCTTTTAGATATGGGAATCACAAGTGGAAGAAAGTTAAAATCATTCTTTTCTTTTGGAATATTTCCATTGGCTTTTGCAATCATAATTCCTTTAATAAATGGATGTCTATTTGCTATATTAAGCGGATTTGTAACAACAGATATAACGAACAGATTTATATTTGCTGTTCTAGCCGCTAGTGCATCTTATATAGCAGTGCCAGCCGCCATGAAAATAACAGTTCCTCAAGCGGATCCTGGACTATATCTTCCAATGGCTCTTGCGGTAACATTTCCTATAAATATTACAATTGGTATGCCCTTGTATTTTCTGATCGTGCAACATTTCTAATAAAGCTGAAAATAGAAAATAATCTGTTCTTTAAGGCAGAATAAAATTTACCTCGGCACAAAAAATGGGCGTAAGACAAAACGCCAGCTGATAATACGGGTTTGGCAAAAGTGGTGCTTCAGTGCTCTGCAGATACATTTGTGGTTAATCAAAGTTTGATTCTCCGAATTAACATTTGGGATGAGAATCGCCAACTGAAGCCAAATCCGAAACAGTTTTGTGTCAGTTTCGAGCGAAAGAACAACGAAAGAAAATAAAAAATAAAATAAGAAAAATAATTCTGTTTTAATTTCAAATTTAAAGCCTTAAAAATTACCTTAAAATTAAACTCCATTTTGTTTGCCAAAAACAAAACTGTTACTATATTTGCACTCGGTCTAACAAAATTGTTTTTGTTTCACAATGGGGAGATACTCAAGCGGCCAACGAGGGCAGACTGTAAATCTGCTGTGTAAACTTCGCAGGTTCGAATCCTGCTCTCCCCACCAAAAAGTCTCAAGAAATTGAGATTTTTTTATATTTAGTTTATTCTAAAATAAAACTCACATTTACATTGACAATAATTTCAATTTGTCCTGCTGCCAATGTTTCATTTTGAATTGCCGATCCATCATTAAAATCTGTAGATTTCATGGAATACATCACAGGATGTGGTACAGAGTTTTGCAAGTTATCAGAAATCGTAAATGCCTTACCTACTTTTTGTCCCAAAACCGACACATAATCCTCGGCTTTCATTTTAGCATCTTTGATGGCTAATTTTCTGGCTTCGGTCTGAATTTGTAGCATTTTGGTCGATTTGAATTCGACAGTATCTATTTTGTTTATTCCAGATTCTAGTAAACCATTCATCAAAACTTCATAATATTTTAGATCCTTTAGTAAAATCGAAACAGATTGTGTTGCAATAAATTCTTGTTTTTTAGTTTCGTAATCGAAATTTGGTATTAAAGTTACTCTGGTAGTCTGAAAATCTTCGGCAGCAATCTTCATTTTTTTGATAAATTTCAGAATTGCATCAATTTTTGCATCATTATCTTTTTTGACTGTTACAGCATTCGATCCTTTAGTTTCTTGTGAAATATTAATGCAGGCTTGATCTGGAGTTACTTTTATTTTTCCTTCGCCAGATACATTTATCATTGGAATTTGCTTTTGATCTTGTGCATGAATCATGGTTGAGAATAATAGAATTAGAAATAAAACAGAATTTTTCATTTTATGATATTTAAGTTTACAGTAATATTCAAAAACTGATGCCAATTATATTTTTTTGAGCTTTATCATTACAAACAAAACAACAATTGGAATTGTCAACAAAACAACCATTAAAATATTATCCGTAAACATTGTAGGTTCTTTTGCCAAGGTAATTGCATAACCACCAATAGCACCGCCAAAATGAGCAGTATGACCAATATTGTCCATTTTTGCTTTTATACCATATATCGAATACAAGAGATACCCTATTCCAAATACGTAGGCAGGAACCGGAATAACATAAAACAAACCTAACTGCATTGCTGGTTCTATTAAAATTGCAGAATATAAAATTCCCATAACGGCTCCAGAGGCACCAATTGCAGTATAATTCAGATCGTTTTTATGAAGAATTAATGTCAACAAATTACCAAAAATTAAACTCGAAAAATAAACTAAAACAAATGAAAATTCACCAAAATGATTAATAACTACTGGTGCAAACATAGACAACGTGAACATATTAAAAAATAAATGTCCAATATCAGCATGCAAAAACCCCGATGTTAACATTCTAATATGCTCACCAGAACGAATTGCACCAATATTAAATTTGTATTTATTAAAAAAATCCATATCACTAAATCCTTTGTAACTAAACAATCCGTTGGCAATGATAATGGCGATAAGAATTCTGTTAAATTCAAACAATGTATTAGATTTTAAAAATGAAATGTAAAATTAGTTAATTTTTGATTAAAAACAACTTCAGAACTTTCAAGATTCTGTTGATTTGTATTTTTTAATTTATATTTGTTAAAAAATTTAGTAATGCAATTTCTAATTTACTTGTTCTCCTACCCTTTTTTGTGGTTGATTTCAAAATTACCTTTTAGGTTGTTATATGTTTTTTCTGACGGTGTATTTTTTTTAGTTTACCATATAATAGGTTATAGAAAACACACCGTGAGAAAAAACATTTCGTTAACACTACCGCATTTATCTTTGAAAGAGCAACGAATTATTGAAAAAAAATCTTTTCGACACATGTGCGATATGTTTTTAGAAACGATAAAAACGATGTCTATTTCTAGATCCGAAATTGATAAACGATTTTCATACACCAATCTGGACGTGTATTTAGATTTAGAAAAAAAAGGAAAAAGCATTGCTATAATGATTTCGCATTATGCCAGTTATGAATGGTGTATTTCCTTAAACCATCAAATCAATCACGAAGGTTTTGCTATATATAAAAAAATAAACAACAAGTATTTTGATCAATTAGTTCGTGACATTCGGTCTCGTTTCAAAGCAACTTTAATTACTACAAAAGAAACAAGACCAATCATTGAAGAAAATTTCAAAAACAATAAACTAGGAATTTATGGTTTTGCAAGCGATCAATCTCCTAAACTTCAAAGCACACATCATTGGAATACTTTTATGGGAATTGAAGTTCCAATCCAGACAGGTGCAGAAATGCTAGCAAAAACCTATGATATGAATGTTGTTTTTATTAACATTCAAAAAGTAAAAAGAGGTTTTTATGAAGCCACTTTCGAAGTTTTATCGGAAGATGTTTCAAAGGTTCCAGATTACCAAATTTCGGACATGTTTATGAAGTTAGTTGAGAAACAAATCAATAAAGCTCCAGAATTTTATTTTTGGTCACACAAACGTTGGAAACATAGGCGATAATTTTTAAATCGAAAACCAACTATCAACCATTTCTTTTTCTAAATGATTAGAATTTTTATGACTGAATTCATTGGTGATTTTATCATAGATATAATCTTTAGACCACATTTGATGATTTTTAGAAAGTTCCAAAATACTTTCACAAACCATTTCTATTTCAGAGTTAGTTGTTGTGGGATGAATAGACATTCTAATCCAACCAGGTTTTTGAATCAAGTCTCCAGAATCTATCTGGCATACCAAATTATGTGAAGTTTCTTGATTAACATTCAGTAAAATATGTCCATAGGTTCCTGCGCAACTACAACCACCGCGAGTTTGAATCCCGAATTTGTCATTTAAGAGTTTTACTCCTAAATTAAAATGCAATTCATCTACATAAAACGAGATCACTCCTAGCCTATTTTGATGTTCACTGGCTAAAATATGAATGTTTTTAGTAGTTCCTAGTTCCGAAAATATAAAATCAACGACCTCGTGTTCGCGTTTGAGAATATTGTCAATTCCCATTTTTTCCTTTAATTGAATGGCCAATGCCGATTTAATAACTTGAAGAAAACCTGGTGTTCCGCCATCTTCACGATCTTCAATATTATCAATATATTTATGTTCACCCCAAGGATTTGTCCACGAAACCGTTCCTCCACCAGGATTGTCAGGGACCATGTTTTTATACAATTTTTTATTAAAAACTAAAATTCCAGAAGTTCCTGGGCCGCCTAGAAATTTGTGTGGCGAAACGAAAATAGCATCTAAATAGGAATGTTCATTTTGTGGGTGCATATCTATTTTAACATATGGTCCAGAACAGGCAAAATCTACAAAACATAATCCGTTGTTATGGTGCATTAGTTTTGCAACTTCGTGATACGGAGTGCTAATGCCAGTTACATTGGAACATGAAGTAATCGAGGCAATTTTTGTAGTTCTATTTTTATATTTTTCTAATAAAACAATTAAATTATCAATACAAAACAATCCTTTTTCGCAACTAGGAATAATTTCAACATCGGCAATGGTTTCGAGCCAAGAGGTTTGGTTGGAATGATGTTCCATGTGCGAAATAAAAACTACAGGTTTCATTTCTATTGGAATATTTGTGAATTCCTTGATGTTTTCTGGAATTTTTAATCCTAAAATTCTTTGAAATTTGTTCACAACTCCTGTCATTCCGGTTCCATCAGTTATCAAAACATCATCTGAACTAGCATTAACGTGCTTTTTTATTATATCTCTTGCTTTATGATAT
>JAYWEG010000044.1:0-2374 GCA_043779445.1 Bacteroidota bacterium | reverse complement strand
TTCATTGTCTTTTTATTGTCTGATTTTAATGCTTTTACGAGCAAAAATTTCGCATTCGATTTATCTTTTTTTCTTGATTTGGAATCTAATTCTTGCAGGAATTCCATACCTAATTACTTCGTATGTTGCTACATATCAAAACTGGAAAACAAACAAAATCAAAAGGGTTTTATTACTTTTTATTTGGTTAGTTTTTTTACCAAATTCATTTTATATTATCACAGATTTGGTTCATTTATCTCGTTCAAGCGAACATTTTTTTTGGTTTGATTTGATTCTCATTTCCTCTTTTGCAATTTCTGGATTCCTTCTAGGATTGGTTTCAGTGCTGGCATTCGAGAAAATTATTCTGGATTTAGTTTCTACAAAATTAACAAAATTGATGATTCCAATGATTTGCTTTTTGAGTGGATTCGGAATATTCCTTGGTAGAATGCTACGATTCAATTCTTGGGAAATTTTGAGTAATCCCATGCAATTAATCACCAATTCCATCGAAACTTTTTTTACAACAAATGCACTTTTGTTTTCCATCAACTTTGGAATTTTTATATATGTTGCCTTTCAAATCAAAAAAAAAATAACCACAAAATAACAAATTATGACAGAACAAGCACAAAAAGCAGGACGATTTTCAACACAATTAGCCATCGCATCTTTTGCCATTGGCACAACACTTTTTTTAGTAAACAATACATTTCATTTTCTAGATTTACTATTTATTGGTCTTTTATATGTTAGTATAGCATTAGTTTTAAACACAATAACATTTTTCTATTTGATCTATTTTATGATTATTGAACGAGATCATAATCAATATTTCTTATTCAAAATCATGATTCTTTTAGGAAATATTCCAGTCGTATATTTTTACTTAAACAATATTCAAATTTAATTTTAATAATCAATAACCCTTAAACACTTTACTCATGGAAA
Organism: Bacteroidota bacterium; assembly: GCA_043779445.1. GTDB lineage: Bacteria > Bacteroidota > Bacteroidia > Flavobacteriales > Flavobacteriaceae > Flavobacterium. Next base: position 1,438 of record JAYWEG010000044.1, on the reverse strand, counting down.
CTCCAGAAAAACAAGCACCAACATCTATTTTTCAATCCGCAACTGCCAGAATGATTATGGTAGGTTTTCTATCGCTCTTTTTACTCATTCCGCTCGAATTTGTTAAAAATCTCATCAACGAGCGCTCACTACGCAAGCAAGAAGTCGTGAATGAAGTGGCCAATCTTTGGGGAAAAGATGTACAATTTTATGGACCAATGCTCAAAATCCCATACAAAACCATCATTGAAACCGAAGTCGAAGATGCAAAAACCAAAAAAACAACAATTCAACGAAAATTAGCCTACGATTTTGTGTATTTTTTTCCAGAAACATTAAATAACAAATCGAATGTCAAAAAAAATACTTCTCTAAAACGAGGAATTTACAATAATGTTGTTTTCACCGCCAACATGAGTTTTGACGGGAATTTTGCAAAACTTAATTGCCAAAAATTGGGCATCAAGCCCGAAGATATTATTTGGGGAAAAACCGTGATTGTAGTCAAAACAACCAATCTCAAGAGCATTAAAAGCGATTTAAAAATCAAACTTAATGAGCAAACACTATCTTTTGAATCAAAACCATCCGAAGAAAATGATATTTATGGTACATTAGAATCTGATTTTTTTGATTATAAATTGCTTTCTAAAAACGAAAACATCGATTTTAGTTTCAATATGTTGTATAACGGAAGTAATAGCGTGGAGTTTGTTCCTGTTGGAAAAGTAACAAATGTAAGCATTGACTCCGACTGGCAATCGCCAAGTTTCGATGGTGCTTTTTCGAAAAACGATACCACATTTACATCCACTCCAAAAGGTTTTCATGCCGATTGGAAAGTCTTGGAAATCAACAGACCGTTTTCGCAACAATTTACATCAAAAATCCCAAATCTATCTGAATATTCTTTTGGTGTCACACTCATAGAAACTGTGAATGAATATCAACAAAACGAACGCGTTTCAAAATACGGATTCTTGGTTATTGCCTTGACTTTTATAGTATTTTTTATGATACAATCCATTAGCAAAATCAAGATTCACATTTTTCAATATTCCATGATTGGATTGGCACTCATTATGTTTTACACGCTATTAATCTCAATTACAGAACATTCTAGTTTTGCCTTGGCCTATTTAATTGCCTCAGTTTCGGTAATTGCCATGATTATTTTTTATTCGGTATCCATTTTACAAAACAAAAAATTCCCCATGTTCATTGGATTTTCGTTGATTGCTTTATATACTTTTATATTCGTGATCATTCAACTCGAAAACTACGCCCTTTTAGTCGGAAGCATTGGATTGTTTATGATTCTTGGAGCCATTATGTATTTTTCTCGAAGAATCGATTGGAATAAGTAAATCAATAAATAACCCTGTCAGAGATTTAAACTTTGACAGGAATATAAAAAAACTTTGCAAAAATTATTTTATGCAAGGTTTTTTTTTGGTTT
>JAYWEG010000043.1:0-2381 GCA_043779445.1 Bacteroidota bacterium | reverse complement strand
TTTTGTTTCGGGATATGCCGTCAACAAAACCTGAAAACCTTTATCAAATCGATAACCATCTATTATGTCAGTTTTTATTCTTCCGCCTGCGCGTTCGCTTGCTTCGAGAATTTTTACATTGAATCCTTTTTGATGCAAATAAACTGCCGAAGTAAGCCCTGCAATTCCAGCACCAATTATTGTTATATTTGGTTTCATTTTAAATTTGATAAAAAATCAAAAATACATATTTAAAAGATAAATTTGAATAATAAAATTATATTAATTAAAAAATTTTTTATGATATGTTAACAAAATTGATGAATTATTTATATGTTTGTATCTTAGAAAAACCAGATCATGAAAAAAATATATTTCCCAATCGGATTATTTATTTTTGTTGCTTTTTTAGTAATTAGTTGTACTGTTAACAATGAAAATGACAAGCTGGTTTTGAGTTTGCCTACGTTAAACACAAAAAATCCAGCAGTAACAGGACAAAGAACGGCAACTTGTGGAACAGAAATCACATCAACTGGAGGCTCAGCGATCGCAACAACAGGATTAGTATATAGTTTGACACAGTTTCCTACGACATCAGATAATCTGATTTATTTTCAACAACCTCAAGTATCGAATTATACCATGCCAATAACTGGGTTAACTCACAGCACACAGTATTTCGTGAGAGCATTTGCAACAAACAATGCAGGAACTGCATATGGAAATCAAAAAACTTTCACTACTGCAATTCCCGTGGCTCCAAGTATGAGCATCACTTCAACTAACGTTAATGCTATTGTTTTTACTCAACCACCATCTGCAACTGTCAATCTCAATGTTGTTAATGATGGAGGTGCGGATGTTATTGAAAGAGGATTAGTTTGGAGTACAACTGCAAACCCAACAGTTGCAGATTTTAAAACCACAAATGGTTCCGGAACCGGGATTTTTGTTACTCAAATGACTCCATTAATGCCTTTAACAACATACAATATTCGTGGCTATTTAATTCGAAATGGTGTTGCAGGAGTTTTTTATTCAGCCCCTTCAACCGTTATAATTCCTTGATTTTAGTATTGGGTTAGAAAATCTTAATAAAATAATTTTAGAATTTACTATCATATTGGTCATTATAAAGGAATGTCTTTAATGAGTCATTTGTAAATTTAAAATATATATTCAAAACTTAAATTTTTGATAACTTTAAGTTAATTTGAAATATATAATTTTACTTTTCTAAAAAGATATTATGAATTCAAAAGATAAAGTTTCAATTTTAATGGCTGTATACAATACAGATTTTAAATTGATTAAACGAGCAATTGATTCAGTTTTAAATCAAACTTTTAAGAATTTTGAGTTAATAATTATTGATGATGGAAGCAAGAACGACACTGAAAACGAAATTTTGAATTATGCTATTAAACATGAAAAAAAAATAACTTATCTAAGACATCAAAATTGTAGTCAATCACTGTCGATTAATAAAGGAATTAAATTGAGTAGTGGAAATTTTATTACGATTATTGATGCCGATGATGAATATAAACCAAATCATTTGCAACAATGTTTACATCAAATGCAATTTTATGATTTGATTGCCTCCACAACTCAAACAGTTGTTGATAAAGAATCACATTATTTTGTACCAGATAGATTCGATTTATCGCAAAATATTCACGTTGACGATTGTATTTTATTTGCTACTTTATTCGGAAAAAGAATCGTTTTTGAAATGTTTGATTTTGTAGATATGTATGCTGCAGATGCAGATTTTTTTGAAAAAGTATCTGATAGTTTTGTGGTCAAAAAACTCGATTTGCGCACCTATATTTATTATCGAAATGTTCCAAATAGCATTAGCGCAAAAGTCAAGATTAATAATTTGGTTCTGAATTAATAAAAAGAGAAATTGTCAAATTCTAAAAATTATATTATAGCTTGTCATATTTCAGGTATTTATGATGTAAACCGAAGTGAAACAATCGCGAATGACGATTTTACCGTAATAGAAGATTGGTATAATTCTATTTTGAATTTGGGATTAAACGGAATAATTTTTCATAATAATTTTTCTCATTCAACTTGCAAAAAACAACAAAACGATTTCGTTAAGTTCATTAAAATTGAATATAATCCAGATTTTAATCCAAATGTTTACCGTTATTTTGTTTATGATGAATTTCTTAAATTAAAGTATAAAAACATAGAAAATGTTTTTTTTACTGATATTTCAGATGTTATAGTGTTAAAAAACCCTTTTCAAGAAAGATTATATACAGAAAATTCAAAAGCTATATTCTGCGGAGACGAACCCGAAATTTTAGAGAATACTTGGATGAAATTGCATTGTGAAAATTTAAGAAACCAGATTGAAGATTTTGCAGTATTTGAAGAAA
>JAYWEG010000042.1:0-2382 GCA_043779445.1 Bacteroidota bacterium | reverse complement strand
GATTACAATCTCAACTTCGATTACGGCTGGGCTGATCACGGACGATTACAGAAAACGCACAGGCTTACGTTGGGCGTTTCGTTCTGATTTTTCTGGAACCACAGATTTCTCAGATTATCACAGATTATTATCAAATAATTTTAAAAAATCCAATTAATCTTTTAAATCTGTGGCAAAAAAGGATTCTTTTTTGTTTTTAAATTATTGACCTTGTCCTAAAGAATATCCTGCTTTTCCATCAAAATTGTATAGGTTTTCGGTTTTGATTGTATCAACATTCAAATCGAATGATTTTTGTAAAATTGATATAATTTGTTCTTTTTCTATCATTCCACCATTTGGATTTTTAAATCTGCAACGCCAATGATCGGTGCAAAAAGTTTCCTCGAAACCATCGGGCCAAACCTTGATGCCACGATTAGTAATCATTGAAAGTTTAATATCATTTGAATCTAATTGTTGTATTTTCTTAGCCAACTCGTTTGGATTTAATCCTGTCCAATGCACAAAAACATCGACACCAACCAAATCTTTTTGCTTAGATGGATTTCGAACATATTTTGGCAAATTCAAAGCCGATGAATTTGAATAATCAACTGATTTTAGAATAATTGGCTTTTTATCAAGATTATTAATTACGGCTTGTGCAAATTCTTTGGTTCCAACTTTTTGATGACTAACGCCTTCCTTGTATATATCATAGGTATGAAATCCGTCTTCGATGGTTTTGAGCCAAGCATTTTGAACTTTTTCGGCAACATCGGTTTGACCAATGTGGTTGAGCATCATCACTGCGCCTTGTAAAAGTCCCGAAGGATTTGCTAAATTTTGACCCGCACGACGAGGCGCAGAACCGTGAATTGCTTCGAACATAGCACATTCTTCGCCAATATTTGCCGAACCTGCCAAGCCAACTGAACCAGCAATTTGTGCTGCAATATCAGAAATTACATCGCCATATAAATTTAGAGTTACAATTACATCAAAGATTTCTGGAGTGTCCGCCATTTTTGCCGCGCCAATATCTATAATCCAATGTTCGTTTTCAATTTCAGGATATTCCAATGCAATTTCGTCAAAAACCTGATGAAACAAACCGTCAGATTGCTTCATTATATTGTCTTTAGTGAAACAAGTTACTTTTTTACGATTGTATTGTTTGGCATATTCGAAAGCGTAACGAACAATTTTTTCGCAACCTGGACGTGAAATTATTTTGATGCATTGCACGACTTCATCAGTTTGTTGGTGTTCGATTCCAGCATATAAATCTTCTTCGTTTTCGCGAACAATAATGATGTCCATTTTTGGATGTTTGGAATCTACAAACGGATAAAGGCTCATACACGGGCGCACATTCGAGTACAAACCCAAGAATTTTCTTGTTGTAACATTCAAACTTTTATAACCACCGCCTTGTGGAGTTGTGATTGGTGCTTTCAAAAAAATCTTATTTTTTCGAATAATATTCCAAGACTCATTGGCAATTCCCGATGTGTTTCCTGAAAGATATACTTGTTCGCCAACCTCAATTTCATCAATTTCGATTTTCGCACCTGCTGCTTTGATAATTTCTAAAGTAGCATCCATAATTTCTGGACCAATTCCGTCCCCTTTTGCAACTGTTATTCTGGTCATAGTCATTTATTTTTTTTATTTTGTACAAATTTCTATATTATAATTCATTAATTTTTATTTATATTTGTAATGACTTATATAAAAATAATTTATGAACTATACGCTACATCAATTACAAGTTTTTTTGAAAGTAACACAACTCAAAAGCATTACCAAAGCAGCCGATGAATTGTTTTTGACCCAACCAGCGGTTTCTATTCAACTGAAAAATTTTCAAGATCAATTCGAAATTCCGTTGACCGAAGTCATCGGCAGAAGACTATATGTAACAGATTTTGGAATGGAAATTTCCTTGGCAGCCGAAAATATTTTGAATGAAGTTTATGCCATCAATTATAAAACAATGGCTTATAAAGGGCAACTTTTTGGAAGATTAAAAATTTCGATTGTTTCTACTGCAAAATATATTATGCCCTTTTTTTTATCTGATTTTATGAAACTACATGACAAAGTTGAATTACTTTTGGATGTTACCAATAAATCGGAAGTAATTGAAAGTTTAGAAAAAAACGAAATAGATTTTGCCATGGTTTCTGTTTTGCCAACCAACTTGCAAATAGAAAAAATAGATTTAATGCAAAACAAATTGTTTTTGATTGGCAATTCGAATCACATTTTTAACGATGATTTATACGATGCTAGTGTTTTCGAAAATATTCCTTTAATATATAGAGAACAAGGTTCAGGAACCCGAATTGTGATGGAACAATTTATTAAAGCAAACAATTTGCCTGTTCATAGAAA
>JAYWEG010000041.1:0-2397 GCA_043779445.1 Bacteroidota bacterium | reverse complement strand
CATGCAGAGACTCGATAGCTCAGTTGGTAGAGCACATCACTTTTAATGATGGGGTCCTGGGTTCGAGCCCCAGTCGGGTCACAAAAAGCTGAGCATTTGTCTTGGCTTTTATTTTTTTGATAGTCATAGGCCACGTGGAGAAACGGTAGACTTGCCAGCTTGAGGGGCTGGTGCTCGCAAGGGCGTGTGGGTTCAAATCCCACCGTGGTCACAAAAAAATCGTAAATAACTTATAAATAGTGATTTACGATTTTTTATTTGTATATTTTATAACTAAAGTTCCTTTTTTGCAAAAAAAAACGTCCGCAAATTGCGAACGTTTCTTTCAACTAACCCTCTTTTATATTTTTATTTTAACATATCCGTTATCGATTTCAATTCTTTTAGGTCAAGATTTGAGTTCTTCAAAGCCGAAAGAATTGAAAGTACAGATGTTGGATTCATATCTTTTCCAAGAACTCTAATGATTCCAAAACCGACATCGGATTTGTTACCATAGATTACAAATTCCGAAATATGCTCGTCTGTTCCAACAAAATTGACCGATGCACCTTCTTTTCCTGATCCAAATTTCATAAGTTGTTGATAGTTTGCTGTATCTTTTAGAATTTCGTTTACTTTAACTCTTTCGGTTTCAAATTGTGATTTATTTTTTTCGTTAATTTTAAAAAACAAAACATTCATTTTATCAAACGATTTCAGAGCAAGAATTTGTTCTGACGAAAGTTTAGTTTTATCCATATTCAACATACTTGGCGAGACATCAACCTGAACAAAGTTTTTATTTTCTGTATTTTCAACAAAATAATTCTCTAATGTCGGTTTCGAATTACAACTTGTGAGCATCACACAAAACAATATTGCGGTGTAGAAAATTGTTTTCATAGTTATCTTTTTGTTTTAGATGCTTTTTTCAATTCATCGCCACCAGGTAAATTCATTTTGTTTGTCAAAGCTGACAATTCATTGAGATCAAAATTTCCTGTCAAGGACATCAAAACGGTTTGATTCTGCTTGCCCGTACCTTCAATAAACATAAATAATTCCTTGATTTGAGAATCTGTAGCGCCAGATTTTACATAAATTTTTACATTACGACCATTGTCATTCACTCGCATCAATTCTTCTAGAGTTGTAGTTTTTAGGAAACTTTCGGTAGATAATTTCATATCTGTAGCCGTTTTTGGATTGTTGGTTACAAAAACTTTCAGATTATCTAATTTTTTGATGAGCGAAATGTATTGTTGTGCTTCTTTATCAGAAGTGTCCATTTTGACTTTACTCATTAAATCAAACATTTTGTTGTTTACAACAATTGATGTCACGTTGTCTTGTCCGTCGAATTTATCGAGGAATGATTGTGCAAAAAAAGTATTTGATACTAATACTATGGCTAATGTGATTATTATTTTTTTCATGATTTCTAATTTGTTATTTTATAAAAACTCTATTTTTTGTTACTTCAAATTCTTTAATATACGATACACTTTCTATGCCAACATTTACATTCTGAGACAACATTTGTAATGCTTTTTGCGTTTCTTGAAATGCTATTTCTGGCGATTTGAATGTACCCAATCCATGTTCAATTTCTGATTGTTGATTGTTTAATGAATAGAACGTTCCAACTCCAAGCAAAACCAATACAGATGCTGCAATTGATAGCCACATTACTTTTCGTTTTTTCGTTTTTAGTGGAATTTCTTGCGTAAATTTTTGGTGTTTTGAAAATGAATAATACTCAAAAACAGGTTTGTATTGTTGCAAATGCTGCGCAACATTTGTTGAAGAAAAGTAATTCGTCAATTCTTTTTCTTCTGCAATACTGGTCTGACCATCGAAGTATTTTTCTAGTAATTGTTCTATATTATTGTATTCCATAATTATGCGTTTTTGTAATATATTCTCGTATTGTTTTTCTGGCCCTGGATAATGCTACTCGAATAGCCGTTTCGTTCATTTCTAAAATTTTTGCAATTTCTTCGAATTCGTATTGTTCGACATCTCGCATTTGAATAATTAATCTTTGTTGTTCTGGCAATTGATTAATTATTTTCTCAACCCATTTGAGACTATCAACATCTTCTATTTTTTGTTGCAAACTTGGCTCTCTATCTGTATAATTGTCATGGACAATTTTCAGGTTTGTGGCTCGTTTTGATTTTAATTGATCCAAACAAAAATTTTTTGTCATCGTCATTGCAAAGGCTTCAACACTATTGTATTTTTCTAAATTTTCATTTTTTGTCCATAATCGAACTAAAATTTCTTGTGTAGCATCTTCGGCTTCTTCGGTACTAACCAACAATCTTTTTGCCAACCGAAATAATTTGTCCTTGAATGGATTTATTATTTTTATAAATTCGTTTTGGTTCATACTAAATCTGTTGGTTATAG
>JAYWEG010000040.1:0-2399 GCA_043779445.1 Bacteroidota bacterium | reverse complement strand
AATGAAATTTTTGAACGAAATGCCAGTTACAATTCCTATAGAAAAATCTCCTGAAATCAATATTAAAATATTGCAAGAATATTATGATTCATTATTAGATTTACTTAAGAAATATGCACCAAATCATTCCTATTTTATTAATAATTTTTAAATATAATTATCATGCAAAATTCAAAAAAATTAGCCGTTTATTTAGATCATTCTCAAGCAATATTATTCGATTTTAGTATTTCTGCTATCGAATTTAAAACTATTGATTCTGATTTTAATTTTCAAGATAAAAAGGATATTTTCCAGAAAGGCGAAAGTCATCTACACAACAAAGAACAACATTTGCAACATAAATATTACGAAAATATAGGTAGCGCCATCCTAGATTTTGAAGAAGTTTTGCTATTTGGACCAACCGATGCTAAAACAGAATTGTTTAACTATTTGACAGAAATTAAAAAGTTTGGAAATATTCGAATCAAAGTAAAAACATCCGATAAATTATCAGAAAACCAACAATTGGCATTCATAAACAATTATTTTTCTGAATTAAAATGAACGAAACTTATTTAAAAATTGAACGTAGATTTGAAATTCTGACTGGATTTGCAACCAAAATTTTGGGTAATTCAATAACGTTTATACTCGCTTTTTGCTTGGTGGTTTTTTGGTGGATAAATGATTTTTATTTGAATGCACAAATTCATCAAATAATAGGCGATATTATTTTTGGAACCACATTTTTGAGTTTGTTTATCATTCAAAAATCTTTCAATCGATATTCGGCATTAATTCATCTTAAAATGAATGAATTGATTTCTTCACACGAACCAGCCAATAATTCAGTGATGGATACGAGTCAAAAAACAGAGAAAGAAATTATTGAACTTTCAAAAGAATATATAGAAACCGATGATTCATTAGAAAAAGAACTAGATAACGCATTAAAAGAAATTAATATCGAAAATCAGATATAAAATATGTGAATATTACTAGTTTTTTTTTGAATTGTATTATAATATTTATTGTACACAACTGCAACTTTGTATCAATATAAAATCATTAGATCAACGATTCACTAATTCAAAAAATAAATAAAAAATCATGAGTAAAAAAAGTATTTTAGTAGCTACTATGTTATTAGGTTTAGCATGTAGTTCTCAGGGACAAAACATTTCAAAAAATGCATTGGGTTTACGCCTAGGCGATAACGATGGTTTTGGTGGAGAGGTTTCCTACCAACGTAAATTTACCACTAACAACAGATTAGAACTCGACTTAGGTTGGCGAAACAGTAACAATGTTGGTTCTTTAAAACTTGCTGGTTTGTACCAATGGACTTGGAATATTGATAATGGTTTTAATTGGTATGCTGGAGTAGGCGGAGGTTTAGGAAGTTGGAGTTATGACAAAAACAATTCAAGTGATAAAGGGACTTTTGCATTTGTAGCAGGAGATTTAGGTATTGAATATGATTTTGATGTGCCACTACAAATTTCATTAGATATTAGACCAGAATTATATTTTAATTCAAGTTCTTATCGAACTAATAATTTTGGACCAGATATAGCTTTGGGTATCAGATATCGTTTTCAATAATAAATATTAATGTGTGAATCTTATAACTTTACTTTAAAATTCTATAAAACTTTACAGTATAATCGTTCTCACCTTTGTAATGTTAAGAAAATACATTTTTAACGTAAAAATTTATAACGATGAATACTACTGAATTAAAAGGCGATTGGGAAGTGCAAAAAGCAAAACTAAAACAGCGATTTGCAGATTTAACAGACAACGACTTAATGTTTCTTGAAGGAAAAAAAGACGAAATGCTAGGCAAACTCGAAGTTAAATTAGGGAAAACAAAAGAAGAATTACGCAAGATTTTAGACAAAATATAAAGAATTATTAATTTTTAAATTTAACATTATGAAGAAGTCAATTTTTATGCTCGCAATTTTAACAGGAACACTATTTACAAGTTGCAAATCGAATTCAGAAAAAGAAGCCGATGCTGTTGAAAAAGTGCAAGATGCAACAGAAGATTTAAATACAGTAACCGACGATGTCAACAAAGACGCTATGACAAAAGCAAATGACACTGAGTGGCAATCCTACAAAATGCAGGCCAATAAAACAATTTCGGAAAACGAAACTCGAATTACAGAATTACAAACTGCAATGAAAAAACCAGGCAAAACTTTTGATGCCGCCTACAGAAAAAGTATTGAAGCATTGGTTGACAAAAATGCGAGTTTGAAAACCAAAATTGCAGATTATGAAAATAATCAGACAGATTGGGATACTTTCAAACGTGAATTCGATTCTGATATGGCTGGACTGGGGCAAGCTTTTAAAGACTTGACGGTCAATAATAAAAAGTAAGCAAAAAAGCGAGATTAATT
>JAYWEG010000039.1:0-2409 GCA_043779445.1 Bacteroidota bacterium | reverse complement strand
TTCCGTCTTACATACAATCCACTATTTGGATATGTTAGTTGCACAAGATAATTTTCTTCTGTTAACCATTGATACCAATGTTTGTATTTTTTGTCTCTGAAATCAAAGATATTTGCAATTAAGTATGGTTTTTTGAAAGAATCAGAATTAAGTTCGATGTCAAAGTTAGCAATCTCTTGTTTGCCTTTTTTATATGTGTAATAATCAAAATGAAGATAAATTTTTTTAAATGTGCCCAAATTAATTTCAGATAAAACTTCTTCGTTTAAAATTAAGTCGCCAGGATAATAATTTACATAATATTTTTTAGCATCATTTTCTTTTCCAGTACTTAGATATAAATTAGCGATTTCACCATTATTTAAAAGTCTATCATTCACTTGAATAATGAAATTCACGTTTTGAGAAAAACAAAAATTTGTTATTAAAAATAAAATCGATGTATAAAAAAATTTTCTCATAAATGATTTCGGTTTTTCAAACTGAACGCCAACGTCTCGTGGCTTGGCGTCAGTTGGGGATTTGGTTAGCTTAAACTTTCAGTAAATCACTGAACACAAAAGTACAAAACAATGTGTAAATTCAACACCAAAACCCCAATTTTTGCAAACCGCTGTTAGCCGTTCGGTTTTATCCAATTACTTTTGTTGTTTTCAACTTTTCTATCACTTTATCTATCTGTTCTTTTGGAATTTTATTTGTTGAAATTCTCAATTTCTTTAATTGCGTCATTTCGTAAATTGCTTTTGGTAAATTTTCTATTAAATTATTATCAACATCAAATGATTTCAATTTTGATAATTTTGATATATTTTCTGTTATGTTTTTAACGCTTTGACAATGTGCTATTTCGAGTACTTCTAAGTTCTGCAAATTATCGATTTCAGAAAAAAATATTGTTGTATCTAATTTATTTTTCCAATTTGAATTGAGTTTCAATGATTTTAGGTTTGTGAGTTTTGAAATACCAAAAGGAATTTCTTTTATTTGATTTACACTCAAATCTAAATCTTTTAAGTTTTCCAATTCATAAATTTCATTCGGAAATGAAGTTAAACTATTTTCATTTAGTTTTAGGATTTCTATTTTTTGGAGTTGATAAATTTCCTTAGGAATTTCTTCAATTCCATTTCGGGTTAAATTAAGTTCTGTAAGTTTTGAGCATTTAGATAAGTTCTGGAAAATTTGTCTCAAATTTAATAAAATTGGTATGTCATTTTCAGAAAATAATGGTTGCCAAAATGAAATTTTTTTTAATTTTTCTAGTTTTTGTATTTCCGCTGGAATAGTTTCAATTTTTGTGTCAAAAAACTCTAATTCTTCAAGATTGTTCAAAGAAACCAAATCCTTTGGAAAGTAATTAATTTTACCGCTTAAAACTATTGACTTTAAGTTTTTTAAAGCAAATATTTCATTTGGCACTTCTTGTCCATTATTAATAAATATGCTTATACTTTCAAGATTTATTGCATCGTTCAAGTTCTTTGGTTGTTTTTTTAGTTCTGAACAACCTAAATAAGATAGTTTTTTCAAATTTGGCAGTTTAAAAATAAATTCAGGTATTTCATTTATGTAAGTAAATGATAGATCTAATTCTTCTAGAAGCATACATTCTTGCAAAATGCTTGGTACTTCCTTTAAATCATATTTCTCTGAAAGATTTACCTTTTTTATCGTGTTTTTTTCTGCCGAAATCTTTGATAATATTTTCTCCATTGTAAATTTTCTCTACTTATTTTTTTTCGCAAACTGACGGCTAACTTGTATATACCAGCCATAAAATGGCTGCAATACACCCAAATTTGGTTGGCTTTGTGCCATAAACCTGCTGTATTTATTTTTGCTAATATATAAAAATAAATCATACACTTTTATATTGCAACCTACTTTTGTCTTACTACTATTGAGTTTATGAGTTAGAGTCGAGATGGAACTCAAGAGAAATATTTTTTTTATAAAACAAAAAAAACCTAACTGTTTTTTAACAATTAGGTTTTTGTTTTGCAACTATGGACTATGGTTTTTTGGTCTGTTTGCTGTCATCGACCACAAAGCCATAATCGCCCAATACTTTGGGGTTTTTGGCATAAATACCTTTTAACACGCTGGCACTGTTTTGCACAATGGCCTTGATTATTGGCAAATCTTGGTCGCGCTGGCGGTACAATTGCTCGGCTTTTTTTGCGGCGAGTTCGGCATCGACATTGTTTTGTTGGCAAGGAGCCACTTTTGGACCATCGACCGCCCAACTAAAATCCTGCATGGCATTGAGGGGCGAGTTTGCACCATCTGCTAGATGTTTTTCATAAATTTTTTTGGCTAAATTCAATAATTCTGCCGCATTTGTAGGAATTACTATTCTTCCTGTTGTTCTTGTTGCCATAATAAAAAGTGTTTAGTGGTTAATTT
>JAYWEG010000038.1:0-6057 GCA_043779445.1 Bacteroidota bacterium | reverse complement strand
TTTTTACAAATATATTTGCTTCTTCAATTTTTTCTTGTAGTAAAAATGCTGTGGCTTGGTCGCCCGAAAATATTTTAATTAATCCCATTTTTTTATTTGTTATAAATTATAGGTTTTAAGTTGTAGGTTTTTGAAGTCAATACTAAAAATCATTCTTTGTCGCTAAATTCGAAAAAAATGGGTTCTATCATAATTTTTTCTGCGAGAACTTCAACTCTTTCTGTGATTGTGTTGCAAAAAAACAGTTTTTGGGTTTTTTCTATACTACTACAAAGCCTTTGAATAACTGCATCAAATCGATTTTTAAACAATAATTCGGAATCATCAACAACAAACATTTTGACGGTATTGATGTTAAATCCTGCCGAAGAAAACAGTGCATTTATTCGATTTGGAGTTCCAATTAAGATGTCTAAACCAAGTGAAATGATATTTTTATCGTAATCAATATCGCCTTTGTCATGAACTCCAAGAATGCTTAAATCGTGATAGGTTCCATATTTTAGGAATAATTCTTCCATTTCTAGCACTTTTTCTTTGTTTTCCACTAATATCAAAACTCGCGTACTTTCGTCCTTTGTTTTTTCTAGTTTTTGAATCACATTTATTACAATTGTTGTTGTTTTTCCCGTTCCAAAATCAGACTGGACTACAGCATCTGCGCCACTTTTTATGGTCGAAAATGTTTCTTGTTGCATTTCATTTGCTTCTATTAATCCGTTTTCGAATAAAGCTTTTTGAAGATTTTCGTTTATTTTTTTTAGTTTCATTTTTTTGTTATATGTTGTATGTTTTAGGTTGTAAGTTTTTCAGCAACTTATGTTTTCCAATTTTCTTCTACATATTTTATGAAATTAAAAATTTTAGCACTCAATTCGTTGTATTTATTTATAAACTCTTCTTCATTTTCAATTATATTTGGATAAAGTTTCGAAATTTTTTCAATATGAAAAACAGTTTCTAAACAACTTGCCCAAGAATACGTTAGAAATTTTATAAAATCAGCTTTGTATCTTTTTCTTCCATATCCTTCAACGATATTGGTTGGAATGGAATCTGATGATCTTCTTAATTGGCTTCCCAATTCATACATTTCATGTTTTGGCAGTTTCAGAGAATAAGAATGACTTTTATAAAATAATTCTAAACCCAAATTATATACTTCTAAATCTTTGTAACTTTTCATAATGGCAGTTTGACTAGTATTTTATTGAATATAATTATTTACAAGTTTATAAAAACCTACAACCTATAACTTACAACACACAACTTTTATTTCGATGCAAACATCTTCACATCAGATTCCGAAATTTCGTTTCCGCCAAGGATTATCAATCTCTCGATTACGTTTCTCAGTTCGCGAATGTTTCCTGTCCAATCGTATTCTTGTAACAATTTTATGGCTGTTTTAGAAAATGATTTTGTGGCATTGCCTTGTTCTGAAGCTATTTTGTCAGTGAAATGTTCTATCAATAAAGGAATATCGTCTCTTCGATCATTCAATGCAGGAACTTTTATTAGAATTACGGCCAATCTGTGATACAAATCCTCACGGAAACGACCTTCGGCAATTTCGAGTTTCAAATCTTTGTTTGTAGCAGCAATTACTCGAACGTTGACTTTAATGTCTTTATCTGCACCCACTCTTTGAATTAAATTTTCATGTAATGCCCGCAAAACTTTGGCTTGTGCTGGTAGACTCATATCGCCAATTTCGTCCAGAAAAATAGTTCCTCCTTCGGCAGATTCGAATTTTCCTGCTCGATCTTTTATGGCGGATGTAAAAGCACCTTTGACGTGACCAAATAATTCGCTTTCTATCAATTCTGATGGAATCGCTGCGCAGTTCACTTCGATTAAGGGATGGTTTGCACGTTCGCTTTTTTCGTGTAATTGATGCGCCACAAGTTCTTTCCCTGTTCCGTTTGGTCCTGTAATTAAAACTCTGGCTTCCGTTAATGCGACTTTGTCAACCATTAGTTTGATGTGGTTGATGGCTTCGCTTTTGCCTATCATTTCGTAGTTTTTGTTTACTTTTTTCTTTAGAATTTTATTTTCGACGATAAGTTGTTTTTTGTCTAACGCATTTCTAACAGTATTCAAAAGTCGATTTAAATCGGGCGGCTTAGAAATATAATCAAAAGCACCCAATTTCATGGAATGAATTGCAGTTTCCATGTCGCCATGACCAGAAATCATGACCATTGGAATTTCGGGTTTTATTTTTTTGACGGCTTCTAATAATTCGATTCCGTCCATTTTTGGCATTTTAATGTCGCACAAAACCAAATCATAATCATTGTTTTTGATTTTTTCTAAGCCTCGCAAACCGTCTTCGGCGTCCTCTACTTGATAAGTTACACTTTCTTCAGACAGAATTTTGTTTAGCACACGTCGAATTGCGGCTTCGTCTTCGATGATTAGGATTTTGCTCATAATTATTTTTTCTTAATGATTTTTACTGCAATTCCACCATAGGTTTTAGAAGAATACGTTTTTAGTGGTTCTTTACTAAATAGAATTCCACTTTCTCTATTCGTGTAATTTTTACTAAAATTAATTATTGCATTGCAATCTCTTGATACTGCAACTTTTTTTATTTCTAATATCAAATCCTCATCATAAGAATGTTCTGCTCCAATAACTTCAATAATACCTACTTTTTCAAATTCGAAATCTAGTTTTTCGCCTTCTACAAAAATCAAAACTGAATCTATTTGTTCTTTTGTAATTGCTGGTTTTATTGTTTTGTTAATTTTTTGGTTTTCTTCATTTTTTAGATACAATTCTTTTTTTTGTTGGTCTAAATAAGTGAAATTTGAATTCGATGACATGCCAACAAAACAAGAAGTAAACAAATTTATAAAAATAAATAAAAGAGAAATTTTTAGAATTTTAGTCATTATTCAAGTTTTTATATAATTTGCAAAGTTAAACCTTTTTTTGTTTTGAAATTAGTAAAATTATATTTGTCAACTTTGCGTTTAAATACTAATTTTGCAACACAAAATTTGATAATGCAAAATACCATAAAATCTCAAGATTTAGTTCAAAAAACAATCTATTCCATACTTTTCTCAATTAGTTTTGCACATTTACTCAATGATCTGATACAATCGATTATTCCGTCGGTATATCCTATTTTGAAACAAAATTATGGTTTGTCTTTCACAGAAATTGGACTTATTACCTTTTCTTTTCAACTCACAGCATCGATATTTCAACCGTTTGTGGGATATTATACAGACAAACATCCGCAACCTTTTTCACAAGTATACGGAATGATTTTTTCTTCTTTCGGAATTATTTCGCTTTCCTATGCCAATACATTACCGTGGATTATTGTTTCGGTAATGCTCATTGGACTCGGATCTGCCATTTTTCATCCAGAATCGGCACGAATTTCGAACATGGCATCGGGTGGAAAACGTGGTTTGGCACAATCTATTTTTCAGGTTGGAGGAAATCTTGGTACGGCTCTTGGACCACTTTTGGTGGCTGCGATTGTGGTTCCAAATTCGCAACGGTACATACTTTGGTTTCTGATTGGTTCATCTATTGGATTAATGATTATATCCAAAATTGCATTTTGGTATCGAGATAATTTAAAATTGAAATTAGATAAAAAAAGACTTTTTATAACTCCACACGATTTGCCAGATAATAAAGTTAAAATGGCAATTGGAATTTTGCTTTTTGTGATTTTTACAAAGTTTTTCTATTCGGCAAGTCTTTCGACTTATTATCAATTTTATGTAATCGAAAAGTTTCATTTAACCATAAAACAAGCACAATTTCATATGTTTATTTATTTATTCGCCTATGCGCTTGGAACGATTCTTGGTGGTCCATTGGGTGATAAATTTGGTCGAAAATACATTATTTGGTTTTCGGTTTTTGGAGCCACTCCATTTGCGTTGATGTTGCCCTACGCGAATTTATTTTGGACCGATATGCTGATGATTACAATTGGAACTATTATTTCGTCTGCGTTTCCTGCAATTATTGTGTATGCGCAAGAACTTTTGCCTAAAAAACTCGGAATGGTTTCTGGGCTTTTTTACGGTTTTGCGTTTGGAATGGGCGCATTGGGTTCTGCTTTATTAGGGATTTTAGCGGATCATACTTCTATAAGTTATGTATATGAAATATGCTCGTATTTGCCAATTCTAGGAATTGTTTGCTACTTTTTACCAAACATGAAAAAGAAAACAGTCTAGAATTCTATTGGGATCTGCGCGAGGGATGGAAGTGGAACTCTTGTCATTGCGAGGTACGAAGCAATCAAATCAGAGATTGATTCGTACCTCGCAATGACAAAGTGGGAACGTACAGCCCGACCCGAAGTTTTTTTTGCGAAGGGTTGCGCCCAAATAAAAAATATTTTTACCTTTACAATTCAAATTAAAACCAATGCAAATCACTTCGGAAATCATATTTAGTTTAGAAAATATTCTTGGAAAACAATTTGTTTTTACTGACGATGAAACCCGAAATCATTATGGTCACGACGAAACCGAGGACTATGTTTTTCCGCCATCGGTGGTTGTGAAACCAGCATCTGCAAATGAAATTTCCGAAATTCTGAAGCTTGCCAATCAACATCACATTCCGGTTACCGCAATTGGAGGGCGCACGGGTTTGAGTGGAGGTGCATTATCCGTATATCAGGGTATAGGTTTATCGACGGAAAGATTGAATAAAATTTTGAATATCGACGAACAAAATTTACAGGTTATTGTGGAACCAGCCGTGATTACTCAGGTTATGCGTGAGGCAGTTTCCGAAAACGGATTGTTTTATCCGCCTGATCCAAGCAGCCAAGGTAGTTGCTGGATTGGTGGAAATGTTGCCGAAAATGCTGGTGGTGCACGTGCTGTTAAATATGGGGTGACGAAAGATTATGTTTTGAATTTGGAAGTGGTTTTGGCTAACGGCGAAATTATTTGGACGGGTGCCAACACTTTAAAAAATTCCACAGGTTATAATTTGACTCAATTGATGGTAGGTAGTGAGGGAACGCTTGGGATTATTACTAAAATTGTTATGAAATTATTACCAAAAAACTCTCATAATGTATTAATGTTGGTGCCATTTTACAAAGCAGAACAGGCTTGTGAGGCAGTTTCGGCAATTTTTAGAGCTGGAATTGTCCCTAGTGCTTTGGAGTTTATGGAGCGCGATGCGATTGATTGGACTTTGAAATATAATCCAAATATTTCGGTGATTGTGAAAGATGAAGTTCAGGCTCATTTGCTGGTAGAGGTGGACGGGAACTATCCTGATATTTTGTTTCAAGAAGCCGAAAAAATCATGACCGTTGTGGAGCAATTCGAAATCGACGAAGTGCTGTTTGCAGATACTGAAGATCAGAAAAATGCACTATGGAAATTGCGTCGTTCTGTGGCAGAAGCGGTGAAAGCAAATTCGGTTTACAAAGAAGAAGACACGGTTGTGCCACGATATGAGTTGCCAAAATTACTAAAAGGTATTAAAGAAATTGGGAATAGGTATGGTTTCAAATCGGTTTGCTATGGGCATGCTGGCGACGGAAATTTGCATGTGAACATCATTAAAGGCGACATGTCCGATGAAAATTGGAATACAGAAGTTACAAATGGAATTCGAGAAATATTTGCATTGACGGTTTCGCTAAAAGGCACTTTATCTGGTGAGCACGGCATTGGTTATGTACAAAAAAACTATATGGATATTGCTTTTAACAAAACCCAAATTGGTTTAATGAAAGGCATAAAATCTATTTTTGATCCAAACAATATCTTGAATCCTGGGAAAATTTTTCCGGATTGATTTTGATTTGAACCCCTGACAGGGTTGAATTCAAGAATATAAAATTATTTTTAATTTGAAATACAGTTTCTAACCCCAAAAGTATTCTGTTCTGTTCAGAAACACTGTTTCCAGTTCCAAAAGTATTCTGTTCTGTTCAGAAACACTGTTTCCAGTCCCAAAAGTATTCTGTTCTGCTCAGAAACACTGTTTCCAGCCCCAAAAGTATTCTGTTCTGTTCAGAAACACCTTTTCTAATCTCAAAAG
>JAYWEG010000037.1:0-6075 GCA_043779445.1 Bacteroidota bacterium | reverse complement strand
TGAAAATAACACTTTGTTTTCGCCAACTTTCAACCAATTTGGGTCTAATTCCTCTTTTTGAGAAGACCAACCCTTTTGTTGTTTCACTAAATATCCACCTGTCGAAACACGATCATTGATGCTTCTCGCAACGGCGTTATTGTCTTGTACCCCATACAAATCATAACTCAAAAAAACTTTTATATTGGATTTTGCCAACTCGTTTAAATTGAATTTAAAAAGATTATCCGTTGGATCGTCTAATGGATTTTCTTTTGTAACCCCAATACTACCTTGCTTTATATCAGAGTTAATGAAATAGTTTTTAGGTGAATCCTCGCCTTTTTGATTTATAACAGTTCTTGTAGGCACAATAGCATTTTGATTGCTATTTGCAGTCAGACTATTTAATGGATTGTTGTTTGAATCCAAAGTAGGCTTACTTATTTTATTAATTAATGAAGAACCTTCATATCGCAAAGGATCTGACGAATTGAAATAACTCGAAAACATGGTTTGTGATGGTGCTATAAAACTGCTGTGTAAAATAGCAACCAGCATTATTTTATGAAAAACGGTAACTATATTTTTCTTTATTCCTAAAATTGTATTTCTTTCTTGCATAATATTTTTAAATAAGATATTTGGGGGTAAATGTTTATTTAACTAAAAGTTTTGTTGTGGTAATTTCTCCATTAATTGAAACCAGAATCAAGTAAGTTCCAGCCGTCAAAAGATTATTTTTATAATCATATTCTTTTATGGAGTTTAAATTTTTTCTATCAAGTGTTCTACCATCTAAGTCATTTATTGTAACTACCACTGTAGACTCTTCTTTTAATCGGAATTGAATTGAAAAATCTTCGGCAGCTTTCACAGGATTTGGAAATACCACCCATTGACCGTCAATTTGATTTGATTTTGTTTTTACTTCGAAAGGAATTTCTTTTTTGCAACCCAAAATATTGGTCACAAATAATTTATAACTTCCAGTAGCTGATGCGATAAAACTTTTTTCATTAGAAATGGTTTTATCGTTTAATGCCCATTCAAATTTGAAATCTTCTTCTGGATTAGCGATTATTGGACTGATTACAACTTTGTCATTTTGTAAAAAATATTCTGTATTTAGACTAACTGGATTATTTGTAAATGAATCAATTGTAAAATTATTTTTTAACACTTCACCGTTTTTGTCAGTAATATCTAATTCATAATTGCCCGATACAAGATTTTCAATTTTAATATTTGCCTCGTTTGTAACAAAATTATTATCATAGTTTTTGGAAACTATTTTTACTTTAAAAGGACTAGTTCCACCAACTATTTTTATTTTCGCAATTCCTTGTAGATCAATATTGCAAATAGGATTTGTAGTTTCTGTAACTGCAAAAAATTGTGGTGCTTTAATGAATGTAAACAAATAATTGCTTTTGGCTTCCCAATTTACTTTATTGAAAATTAAATTTTCATTATCTTCAAAATTTGATTTGATATACTTTGCCTTCGTATAATCGATAGTAGTCGAATTGGTAGAATCTATAACCATCCAAAAATTTCTTTTTAAGTTTTTTGAATTTTTAATTAAGGGTTCAAAAACCATTTCTTTTTTGTTGATTTTTATTTCTGTGTTAGTATATGATTTTAACGATTTGGCGCTAGTTTGTATTTTCCAAACACGCTCCATTTTTTCTACATCATTACTTTCCTCATTTTTATCAATTAAAACACTTTTGTTATTGTCGCTCCATATCAAAAAACTCTGATTTTCGATAGTGTTTTTGTTTTCGGCATTGTTTTTTTCTATTTTATTAACTCCAATATACAAACCGTCTTTATTGGAGTTACCAGACTGTTTTTGATTCAAATCAAAAAAACCATCATGACCAATTCCTGTTACTCGGTATTTAAAATCTTTGTTGCTTTTAAATTCCCATATAGTTGATCCTTTAGAGTCTGTATAGTTTTGATCTCCAAGCAAGGATATACCATATTTAATCGACAAATAACTCTCTATTTTATTTCGATTGTATTCAGAAATGACTTTTGGAATATAAATAAGTTCCATTAGGTGTGTTTTGTTTTCTTTATCATTTAATAAAGCATCATCAAAAGTCAAAGAACCATTTTTTCTATTCAAGGAACTGTTATTGCTAATTAAGTAACTCAAGATAGTTCCTTTTTTTGCATCTCCTTTATTTAAGAGTATTTCATTATCACTAATTATTTTTTTAGATGTAATTAGTGTTTTGAAATTAGTTCTTTCTAAAAGTATAAAATTCGTTTCGTCTTTGTTATCTGTTTTAAAAACTAAAAATAACGAAGATTGTTTTTGGATACTATTTTTTATTTTTTTAGAAAAAGATTCGTCTAAAAGATTTATTTGAGGATTAAAATTCAACAATTCACTTGTTTTAGTTTCCAATTTCGTATCAGAATTTTTAGTTTCGGTTTTTAACCAAATGGTACTTCCAAAAATTTCCTTTTTAGATTGTGAGAAGAGTGTTGAGGAAATGAATACAATAAAAAATAAGGCGAAAAAAATACACTTTTTTGAATTTGAAGAAGTAGGGATCATATTTGGGGATCTTATTATTTTCGCAAAGATATTGATATTGATTACAAAAAAATATTTAATACGTATTAAATTTATATGAATTTTTGATTTTCATGAAATTCTTAAAGTTTACAAGCATCTCATTATCAATTTGTAAATATTTGATAATGAATTTTATATTATTCGCAAAAAAGTTCATAAAAAATTTCTTCATCGCTTTTCGATACAATTTTGCCAGAAAAAGCTAAAATCACTCTAAGAGGCGTGAGAGTACAATTTTAAAATTCAAAAACTGAAGTTTCAAATTTGTAATTTTTTGTCAACCCAACCATAGTTGGTGGCAACGGTACGTTTGTTATTGCCAACGACATCACTCTTACAGGCCACGCTGTAATTGTTGGCGGAAACGCAATCATTTTTACAGGCAACAACATTACTATTGGAGGCAACGCCATCAGCATTGAAGGCAACGCCGTAATTGTTGGAGGCAACGGTACCACCGTTGGAGGTAACCGTCTGATTGTTGGTAGCAACAACACAACCGTTGCTAGATACTTTCGATTAGGATTAAGATTTAATTATAAAAAGTTTAGGTTTTAGTTAACGGTTTATAGGTTTTTTAGGCACAATATGTGTATTGTTAAAAGTATTGTTTAACCTATTTATACCATTTAAATTATGAAAGATTATTTTCCGAGAAGTAATGCCGAGCAAGTGACTTGGCTTACCAATTTCAGTTCTAAAATTGCAATTTCTGGAGCGAGTCTGGGACTTACCGCTACAGAAATTTCTGAACTACAAACCAATTGCAGCAGTTTGATTACAGCAATCAACACGGTCGAAACGCTAAAAACGAGTTTAAAATCGGCAACTGCAGCCAAAGAAATTGCTGTTCAAACCGAGGCTGGTAACATTAGAACCAATGTGGCACGATTCAAAACAGCAGCGAGTTACACTCCAACTATTGGGCAAGACCTTGGTGTGGTTGGTACTTCAACTGCTCTAGATTTTGCTACTTACAAAGCAAAACTTACGGTTGAGAATTTTGCAGGCTACGTTCGTTTGAAGTTTACAAAAAAAGGTACGGATGGCGTAAACATTTATCATCGTAAAATGGGCGAAAGTACCTGGCATTTTTTAGCTCGAGATACTAAAAGCCCTTATGATGATCATATTGTACTAGCCGTAGCAAATCAACCCGAGCATTGGGAATATCGTGCCTTTGGTGTTGTCGATGACAACGAAATTGGTATGGCTAGCGATATTGTTTCGGTGGTTTTTGGAAATTAGTTATAATAATCTAAAAAAAATGCCCCAAAAAGTGTCTAACTTTTTGGGGCATATTCATAACTGGAGATGTTTTTTCTATTTAAATAACCGTGAGGTTTATTACACCACTCCTTGACCTAACATGGCATCGGCAACTTTTACGAAACCTGCAATGTTTGCTCCTTTTACATAATCTACATATCCTGAGGCATCTTTACCATATTGTACACAAGAGGCATGAATAGCCAACATAATTCCTTTCAAACGCTCATCAACTTCTTCTGAAGACCAAGACAAACGCAAGGAATTTTGTGACATTTCTAATCCAGAAGTTGCTACACCACCAGCATTTGAGGCTTTTCCTGGAGCAAATAATATTTTAGCATCCTGAAAAACAATTACTGCTTCTGGGGTAGTTGGCATGTTCGCCCCTTCGGCAACACAAATACAACCATTTGCCACAAGTGTTTTTGCTTCGTCTTCGTTCAACTCATTTTGAGTAGCACAAGGCAAGGCCACATCACATGTTACTTCCCATGGACGTTTTCCAGCTACATATTTTGCACTTGGATATTTTTTTATATAATCAGAAATACGACCACGAAGTTCGTTTTTAATTTCCATTACATGAGCTAATTTGGTGGGATCGATTCCGTCTGCATCATAAATATATCCTGCAGAGTCTGACATTGTAACTACTTTCCCGCCCAATTGTGTTGCTTTTTCAGCTGCATATTGTGCTACGTTTCCAGAACCAGAAATGGCTACAATTTTACCAGAAAAACTATCGCCTTTGGTTTGCAACATTGATTGTGCGAAATACACATCGCCATAACCTGTTGCTTCTGGACGAATTAATGAACCTCCAAAAGAAATTCCTTTTCCAGTTAAAACACCTGTAAATTCATTTCTTAATCTTTTGTACTGACCAAACATGTAACCTACTTCGCGACCACCAACTCCAATATCTCCAGCTGGAACATCGGTGTTGCCGCCTATATGTTTTGACAATTCGGTCATAAATGCTTGACAAAAACGCATGACTTCGATATCTGATTTTCCTTTTGGGTCAAAGTCTGCCCCACCTTTTCCGCCACCCATTGGCAAAGTTGTTAAACTATTTTTGAAGGTTTGCTCAAAAGCCAAAAATTTCAAAATACTTAAATTTACCGATGGATGAAACCGAATTCCTCCCTTGTATGGTCCAATGGCCGAGTTCATCTGGATTCTGTATCCACGGTTTACTTGAGTTTTTCCTGCATCATCAATCCAAACTACTCTAAACATAATCACACGTTCCGACTCTACCATACGCTCTAAAAGCATTTGGTTTTGGTACTTTTTGTTTTCTTCAATAAAAGGAATTACCGTTTCGGCAACTTCTTTTACGGCTTGCATGAACTCTGGTTCATTAGGATTTTTTTTTGCAACTGCATCTATAAATGCATGGATACTTTGTGACATATTTGTTTAATTATGATTTAAGAAATCGATTTCGTGATAATTTGCAAATATACATTTTCTGTAAAAACTATTAAACAAATTTTACTTTTTAATGTTTTTTTATAACTATTTAATTTTTTTACAAAAAAATATTAGCAATTGTTTACATTTGTATTGAATTTTAATTTATTTTTACAACCTATGTTCCCTCCCGAATATTTAAGAAATAATAAATTTTAGTATATGTTTAAAAAACTTTTTTTATATTCAGTCTTATTTCTAAGCGTAACATACGTTTCTAAAGCACAAAGTTATAATTCCTATACAGAAATTGGGATCATGACGGGACCTGTTTTTTTGAAACCCGATTTTGGAGAAAGAGGAGATTTTGAGAATTTTTATAAAAATAATGGATTTTCTATTGGGGCTTTTTATTATGTATCCTCTGTTGAAAATTATACTCGTTTGAGAGAACATTTTAAGTTAAGATTAGAAATTTCTTATTTTAAATGTGATTTGAAACACTATGGAATATATGTTGCTCCAGAAGACACCTCCGTATTCGCAAAGCAACTTCGCGGCATGCGAGGAAGCACAAAATCAACAAATTTTGGGTTTCAAGTTGAATATTATCCTTTCAAGACAGATGATTACAACCGTGGATCAGATTTTTCGCCATATGTTAGTTTAGGCGGTCAAGTTAGTTCTGTATCGACTCAGGTATCTTCTGATTTAGGTCCATTGAGTAACCCGACCGTATTACCAACAAAATATAAAGATGCTTACAAAAACGAATCTGGACAAATTATTGGTTCCATAACATCAAG
>JAYWEG010000036.1:0-6090 GCA_043779445.1 Bacteroidota bacterium | reverse complement strand
AAATAGGCTCTGGCAATGTAACGCTCCTTGGCACTGGTCTCGAAATAGATATTGATAATTTCTGGGACAGCCCGTTTTTTCTTGGCAGGATGTTGAACCAATGGTCGAAACATGGCTTCTTTCTCACCATTGAAATATTGTGCATCGAATTGAAATAGTTTAAAATTTTTGTTGTCAGACGTTACCTCGTAGTTCCAGTTGTATTTGGTGCGGTAATCGTCCCATTTTTTGCACGAAGCATTTGGAATATTTAATTGTACTTTTGCTTGTTCATATCTTACTTCATCGATTCGATATTTAGATATATAACTCTGTTTGTACTGCGCTATTTTTTTTTCGTCAGTAACTTCTTGGGCTTGATACCGCCCCAGTTCCATGCAATTCGATCCACCATAGCGCATCCAAACCACAACCATGCCTTGTGGCGCAAAACCAAAAACAAGATCTCCAAACTCGCTATATGACCTATCACTACCGTTTACACTTAAATTTTTTAATCGTTCCTCATTGTATATATATTCTTTAGTTAATGGTGTTGCACTATCTTCATCAAAATCTGGATAGCAACGATCTGTCATGTCTTTCATGTATGCCACATCAAAATCCGCATCGATGTGATAGTACTTGTTTTCGTATCTAGAATAATAAGTAAACTCAAAGCCAATAGGTGTGCCGTGTTGCTCTGTCCACATGGAGCCAGAACTGCCCCACTCACCGCTACTACTGCCGTAGGGCAAACCCGCAGATGTTTTTTCTAGAGTTTTGATGTAGTCGTATACTGGTGTAATCTCATATTTATTATCTGGATGACAAATTTCGGTGTGAAATTCTGGTATTTTATCTTGCATGTTCTGACATTGTGAGGTGAGTTGTGACAAAACCACTACGAGCAGTAGTTTTGGAAAGCGAATTTTTAGTTTAGCCATGATAGATGTCTCTTTTGCGTTTGCCTTGCTCCGCAGGTCCTTCGACCGTTGGAGACAAACCAATTTGATTAGTTTTTGCAGACCAGTGCAAGTATTTGTTTCGAAGTTTTTTGAGACTTTCGGGTTCTACAAAATCACGATAGTGAATTTTTTTTATATCGTTGTTATAACCATCGCCCAAATCTTCGAAATTTTGTTGCACATTCTCGAAAATATCAACATGTTCTTTGTGCTTGAGCGCACACTGGTTTACATAGCGACCCAAATCGTTTTTGATGTGATTGATAAATTCATCGTTGATAGAGAGATCATCTAGTTTTGTTTGTAAATATTTTACCTCAAATTTTTGAGAATGTTCAATCATAAAATGCAATGGAATTTTATCGTAGGAATTTCCGAGTGTTCTTGTACCTACTAATCCATAGTTTCTTTTTTCGGGATTTTTTTTAAGGATTTTGTCGTTGAAATCGTCTTTATTATAGAATTGTTTCACAAGTTCACCTCCGGCATACCAGCCTTCGGATTCGAGAATTGCTTTGAATTTGTTGTAGCGTTTGTCTCTACTTTCTTTTGCTTTTGTTTCTGAATCTTCGCCAGAAAATGTTTTTATGTTATCAATAACAGACACTTCTTTAACATTGTCGAGATACGACCCGCCAATGTCGGAATGTACGCCAGGCAAAACAACCTCGAAGCCGCGCAAACCACTAGACAGAATGTTTGTGAGCGGAAAATTTTTGCGGTACTCGTCGTCCGACGCCATGTGAAACACAAATTTTGCCTTGCTAATGCTGTCGAGTTTTAATTCATTGGTGTTGTTGCCATGAAACAATCCGTAGGATGCCACACAATCGTAGAGACCCACAAAATTGAAAATAATGCGTTTGGGGTTAATTTTGTTTTTGAGCAAACATGCTCCAAAATAACCATATTGATCTAAAAAAGAAGTGCTTTCGAGTGTGAGTTCGAACTGATGAATGGTGTCGTTGAAAAAATAGTCGGGGTAGATTTTGTATTTGTATTGTGTTTCGCTAACTTTTTCTGGGAAACTGCTGTAGTTGGCCTGTTTGCTTGCCACATGAATGAAATGTCGCGCCGCCGCTGCCCCACGGCTAAAACCATAGACATTGACATATAAAATATCAATTGTTTTTCTGTGATATCCCTTTTTAAACATTTCATTTCCGGCATCTAAACAGCCTTTGGTTACTTTTGCAGGAACTCCAGTATCGCCCATGCCAAACATCACCCCAGGAAAAATGGTATCTTCTTTTAGGTTTTCGGTTCCCATGCCCTCAACATACACTCTAACTTGATTTTCGGTACTTGGGCTAACGGCATCGAAACCACGGGCTACATTAGTAATCCCATTTTCGAAACTGTCATCTTCTTTATTACCAATCGCAAGGTAGTCTTTATGGTTTGGGGAATTTTTGTCACGAGCCTCGGTATTTGTTTTGTTATTGCCAGTGCCGTCAAAGAAAATGTTTAAATTTACGTTAATGCTGTTTCGGTTATTTTCGAACACAGGTGGTTTTTTTGGGTCTTTGTCATAGGACACGCCTTCTTCTACGCCAGTTTGGGACAATGTACCTTGTGCATCAAATATTATATTTTTGCCATAAATAGTATGACTACCACCAGTTGTTTTAATTATACTGCCTTTTACTAACGAAATGTAACTCATAGTTCTTAAAAAATTTGTTCAGACAATACTACGAATATTATTTCGTAATCGCAAATTTGTTTTTAGTGGTTTTTATTTAGCTCTAAAAAAAAAAACTGCATTATGATTAAATTGCTATAAAAATCATTTTTAGATTGTATAAAATTTGCAATTCTAATAAAAGTAATTTAAAATATTTAGTTTTCTGTAGAATATTTTATTATGCAATAGTTCTAGAAAATTTGAATAAAAAAAAACCTTTCATTTTTGAAAGGCTTTCCTAGGTCTGAATAAAAAATTAATCTATTGTAATTACTGCTAAATTTTGATTTTCTCTGATTTTACCCAATTGAATAGTTTGTAAACTTCGAGTTGTTTTTCCGTTTTTTTGAGTGTAAATTTCAACCATAACTGTTGTTGGACCATTTTCTGTCAATGTACTTTCTCCATAGAAATTAGTACGGATTTGATACTTTCCTTTTACGGTATTTCTCAACAAATATTGCTCTGGTCCATAACCTTGCGTGAAATCTTTAGAAAATCGTGCTCCAATTTGAGTGTCTGTATGACCATAAAAACATTCTTCCCCAGTTGGCTCAATTACGTGTCAATCAATATCGGTGTCGGCTTGATTCCAATTGAGGATTATGCGAATTGCAACTGGCATTTTGTTGAGATATTTCTTATCTAATTTATCAGTTTTAATATTTGTATGTTCAGAAATCATTCGATTCAAATCCATGAGAATAATATCTTCTACTCCTTGATAATGTCCAGACATTTCACCGTAATAATTTACTTCTAAACCTTTAATTAATTCATCAAAAGCAGCTTGATATTGTTTGTTATCTTCCAAAGTTAAACCTAAGTCTCTATGGCTTTGTGGCTCAAATGCTCTCCATTTCACAACTTGATTTGCAGTGTATAGTGCATCTTCTAACGATTCCCATTGGCGAAAAACATAAGTCAAAGATTTGTATAATTGATGATTTTCTAGTCCCAAATCAGCAATATTACTCAATACCAACAACGCTTTTTGTTTGTATCCATTATTGTAGAAATAGTTCGCTACATCAAAATAAAAATTTGGATTTGTGAATTGATTTTCTCTTAATTTCAAGTATACTTCATATTTCAATTCTTTTGGAGCCAATTTCAAAGGTTTCAAATACAAACGATCTGGATTCCATGAGGTTACTTTGGTTTCATTGAATCTTTTTGATTCTTGTTGATCTGAAATCGAATCGGAAACTATTTTTTGATAATTAGAATCTGTGATTGTAACTCCAGAAACTTTACCACTTAATGATTGTCTTACATTAGAATTAATTTCTGAACCTCTAACAACTTGTGTTGAAGAAGTTGCATTTCTTCTAACTGTTCTTGAATATCCTGTCACAACAACTTCTGATAATTTCTTTGAATCGTCTAATGATTTATCTTTTTCTAAATCTTCAGATTTTTCTACATTAACATTCCTAACTGCATCTCCTTGAGGTGATGAATAAATAACTGCATTAGCATCTCCTTTTATTGTTTCAACACCTTGTGCTGGACGTGGTCTCGCTAATCTCATTCTATCCGTTTTTGGTTTTCTATTTATCACAACTTTCGGTTCTGTAAATTTGGTATTTCTTTTCCACCAAAAATCCAAAACTGAATGATATTGTTCAATGTTTTTCCAATTGCTAGTTTCAACACCAACTTGTGCATCGTGTTGTTGTTTTTTGATTCTATCGAATTCTACCCGCAATTCGGTCGGAGGAACAATATCATATTTAATATAATCTGCTAAACTTTCTAAAACAATTAACGAAGTATTTTGCGTTATAATGCCATATTTATTTCCAAGGATTTCAATTTCTTCGGCATTTTTCTTATATTGGATTTCTAGATTTGCAATTTTTTTCTGTGCCCAAAGTTTTTCGATATTTACTTCGTCAGATTTTTGATTTTTAGCATCGATTGTAATTTTCTTCTCGAAAATGGCTTTATCATCATAACCAAATAGCAACGTAATTTCATTTAGTGGATTCAAAGAAATTCCCGCCAGACTAAAACTTCCAGAAACTGGCGTTCCAGCAATTGGATACAAATCGGTAACCGAATAATTATCTTTAATTCCAATAAACTTCAAAGTTTGAAAAACTAACTTATCTAAGGCTTTTTCTACATTCAAATTGTTTAGATTAATCAAATTAGCTCCAGTTTTCAAAGAACTATAATTCAAAAAAGCATAATCAGAGGAAGCCGAAGAAGTAATTGTATATATTGGCGCCTTTGATTTCGCCAATTGATTGTCACTTAAGGACGAAAGCCCATCTGTGAAAAATAAATATTCGTCAACTCCATCAAATTTAATTTGAGAATAACGAGTTCCACCATCGTATTTTGCAGTTTCGAGTTGCGTTCGTAATTCCGCCCAATTTCCGTTTTCGATATTGAACGATTTCTTAAATTCGAAATTATAACTCAAAAAGTAAAGTGAA
Source organism: Bacteroidota bacterium (assembly GCA_043779445.1). Taxonomy (GTDB): domain Bacteria; phylum Bacteroidota; class Bacteroidia; order Flavobacteriales; family Flavobacteriaceae; genus Flavobacterium. Next base: position 1,009 of record JAYWEG010000036.1, on the reverse strand, counting down.
ACCTTAGTATTTTTGATTTCCTTGAAATAGGAATCTAGCAAACCTAACTCTTTTTTCAAATCCCGATTTTTACAACTCAAAGAAACATCCCAAATTAAACCTATTAAATCTGGATTTTTCTTTTGGATTTTACTTCCATCTATCGTTGTGTTTACATAAAAATAATGCTGGTCGCCAACAGATTGAACTACAACACTTGGTATTTCTTGCTGAATCGGAATTTTGATTGTCAATTTTTCAGTGGGTTGATAATTCGCTTTTTTGATTGAAGTTTGAAAAGATTTGTTCCAAGTTGTTTCATCAAAAGTAATTTCAGATGAAGAGTCACCCGCTACAATTGGTTTTGAAACTGCACCCAAAACATTTATACTCACTTCGAACTTATCTAGTTTTTGTGGAAAACGACTCACTAATTGATACGTTAAATTACTTTTATCAAATTCTGTTAATTCTTGCTCATAACCAATGATTACAATACGTTCTCCGTTGGGCATTAGCGGATAAATTCTAGTTTTAAAGTTGTTTCCATCTACTTTCTCCAGCAAACCAGGATCAACTCTTCGATGCTCAACGGCTTCGAAAACTTGTTTCCCTTTACTTTTGTTAACAGGAACAGCTTCTCGCATTTTTCCATTGATATCTATTGCATAGCGCGAAACCGATACGCCTTCGGGCAACGGAAACAATAATTCGGCTTCCATTTGACGTGAACTCGAATTAAAAAAATGCATTTCGGCAGTTGTATAGGCGATATTTCCAACAATTCTCACGTTGACAATCATTTGACTCATCTTTACTTGCAAGGAATCGCTTCCTTTTACATTCAATAGAGGACTTTGTGCATTTGCGATTATGCAAACAAAAAACAGAAGAATGACGGTTACTTTTTTCATGATTTTTAATTTAAGTTTCGTTATTGAAACATGTTCAAATGTATAGAGCAGATTTTCACAAAAAAGGTTGGAAAGGTTTTCAAATATTTTAAATTTTTATTTTAAACATCATTAAC
>JAYWEG010000035.1:0-2453 GCA_043779445.1 Bacteroidota bacterium | reverse complement strand
AAAAAACACGAATTTTCCCCAAAAGAAACCGAATGGATTCAAAAAATTGCTCAAAATAATAATGTAATTCTTGATGTTTTTGCGAAGCCTTATACTTTATTACAAATTAAAAATTTCGATAATATAAAAGGTTTAATTTTAACCTATCAAAATGGCGAAATTGCTCAAGAAGTTTCGGCTGAATTAATTTTTGGAGCTATTGAAGCCAAAGGGAAAATTCCAGTTTCTATTGCTACTTTTTTCAAACAAGGCGACGGATTATCTACCCAAAAAATAAACCGATTAGGATTTACAACTCCAGAAAATGTAGGCATGAATTCTGATATTTTAAAACGAATAGAAAGCGTTGCCCAAAAAGCAATTCTGGGCAAAATGGCACCTGGAATTCAAGTGCTTGTAGCTCGAAAAGGCAAAGTTATTTACCAACAATCGTTTGGTTATCAAACCTATAAAAAAGAAGTAAAAGTTAAAAACTCCGATATTTATGATATGGCATCGGTTACCAAAATAGTTTCTACATTGCCCAATGTCATGCAACAATATGATGCAGGAAAAGTAAATTTAGAAACTACGCTAGGCGCTATGGTTCCTCAAACCATTGGTAGTGATAAAGATACCATTAAATTTAAAAATTTATTATCTCATTATGCCCGACTAAAAGCATGGATTCCGTTTTATAAATCGACTTTAGATTCTTCTAAAATTCCGCTCAAAAAATATTATAGCAAAACGTATTCTGACAATTTTAAAAATCAAGTCTCAGAAAATTTATTTATTAGAAATGGTTACAACGATACTATTTTAAAAACCATTGTAAATAGTAAACTAAATGATAAAAAAGAATATGTATACAGCGATTTTACTTTTATTTTATTGAAAGAATATTTAGAAAAAACAACCAATAAAACTTTAGATGTTTTATCTGAAGAAAATTTTTATTCTAAATTAGGAATGAATAATACAATGTATAATCCGCTGCGAAAGTTCGATTTAAATGTTATTGCCCCAACAGAAATTGATACTTATTTCCGACAAACAAAAATACAAGGTTATGTGCATGATATGGCAGCAGCAATGCAAGGCGGAGTAGGTGGACACGCAGGAATTTTTTCAAATGCTATGGATATCGCTAAAATAATGCAAATGTATTTGAACAAAGGAAATTATGGAGGCGTTCGATATTTTTCTGAAAAAACTTTCAACGATTTTAATACTTGTTATTTTTGTGCAGAAGGCAATAGGAGAGGGCTTGGTTTTGATAAACCACAAATAGGAAAAGATAATCCTGTTTCTATGTCTAGCTTCGGTCATACTGGTTTTACTGGAATTATGACTTGGGCAGATCCTGAAACCGAAATTGTTTACGTTTTTGTTTCCAATAGAACTTTCCCCGATTCTAACGCTCCAAATAAATTATCTAAAGAAAATATTAGAGAAGATATTCAGAAAATTATTAAAGAAGCCATTATAAAATAGTGATTTTAGAAAACAATAAAGCAGAAAAATTTTACGGATTAGATCATTTACGGGCATTAGCCATAATATTAGTTTTCTTTTTTCATTATCAAATTCCAATTTTCGATCATCCAGAATGGTTGACTAATTATGCCAAATTTGGCTGGACAGGAGTCGATTTGTTTTTTGTACTAAGTGGTTTTCTAATTTCATCTCAATTGTTTTTAGAAATTAAACAAGGAAACAAAATTTCATATCGAGATTTCTTTTTGAAAAGATTTTTCAGAATTATTCCAGCTTATTTAGTAGTTATTGGAATTTATTTTTGTTTTCCGCTTTTTAGAGAAAAAGAAAGTTTACCACCAATTTGGAAATTTTTGACATTTACTCAAAATCTCGGAACTAATCTGAAAGATTTGGGTACTTTTTCTCATGCTTGGTCATTGTGTGTAGAGGAGCATTTTTATATTTTTTTGCCATTGATACTAATATTTTGCCAAACTACAAATCTTTTTAAAAAAGCCTATTGGTTATTAATAATGTTATTTCTTTTGGGTTTTGCAGTAAGAATTTATAGTTGGAATTACTTTTATATCCCGAAGATAAACGATGAAAATTCTTGGTTATATTGGTATAAATTTATGTATTATCCAACATATAACAGACTCGATGGGCTTTTAGTTGGTGTTTCTATTGCAGGAATTTATCAGTTTCTTCCTGATATTTGGAACAAGATTTCTAAACTAGGAAATCTAAATATTTTAATAAGTTTTGTTATTTTGATGCTTGCCTATTTTTTATGTTACGACGAACAATTGTTTTACGCATCAATTATTGGGTTTCCTTTAGTTGGAATTGGTTTCGGATTTTTGGTTATTGGAGCAATAAGTTCAAATAGTTTTTTGTTCAAATGGAAATCAAAAACAACTGGTTTTATTGCTTCATTATCATTTGCGATTTATTTAACTCATAAAGGAATAATTCATATTGTACAAAAC
>JAYWEG010000034.1:0-2454 GCA_043779445.1 Bacteroidota bacterium | reverse complement strand
AAACAAACTAATCCAGAAAATAAAAATTTACATTCAACTCTCAATAAGTTAGAAACTTTTGTTTTTGACAACCTAAACAACGATTTAGCGAATAATGTTTTGATAGACGAAGATTGGTTAAAAAGTAAAATAAACGATTGTTTCAACAGGGTTGTTAAAACTGATTTAGGTTTGTTAGTTAATCACATTCAGTATATAATTGAAAATGCAAATACTCGTAAAGTTAAAATTAACGGAGGGTTTAAAATTGGATTAAGTGCAAGTACAATAAAAAACTATACTTTATTCAAAAATATTATTTTAGAATATCAAACCATTATTAAACCTATTCAATTTATAGACATTACAAAACCATTTGTTGACAAGTTTACAAACTGGCTCGTTAATACCAAAAAATATTCAACTAACTATTCGGGCAAACAATTAGAGATTTTAAAAACCGTTTGTATTGATGCAGAAAAAAATGATATTCCAATATCGGCTTACTCAAAAACTATTCAACATTTTAGAGAAAGTGAAAACGACCGTTACATACAAACATTATCGTTTGAGGAATTAGAAAAAATAAAAAATATTGATTTTACAGATATTGAACAACTTACAGCATTTAAAAAAGCAAATCCCGAACTCACAAAAGGCATTTCTATAACACCCGAAACACTTAATAACGCCCGAAATTGGATTTTATTGGGTTGCGAAATTGGGCAACGTGGTAGTGATTTATTAGGAATTACACACGAAAATATTAGGTACAACAGCAAGAGTTATTATATTGATATTATACAACAGAAAACAAATAAAAGTGTAACAATTGGTGTAATTGCACCCCACGTTATTGATATTATTGAAAATAGTTTCCCGAAAAAAATACAACATCAAAAATTAAACGAGTACTCAAAGGTGGTTTGCAAACTCGCAGGGATCGACACTATTGTCAAAGGAACAAAACTTAATACAGAAACCAACCGCAAAGAATTAGGAATGTTTCCAAAGTATGATTTAATTGCATCGCATTGTTTCAGACGTTCGTTTGCAACAAATTATTATAAAAAAATTCCGACACCAATTTTGATAAATATTACTGGACATTCAAAAGAAAGTTTATTCTTAACTTATATCAATAAGCGTGAGGACAAAGATGCAAATGCAGACTTATTTATGCAATTTTATAAAGACTTACACAAAGACAAAGAACCGCAACTTAAAATAATTAGAAACGCAAATTAATTTGTATAATTGTAACGAATTAATTACATTTGTAAAATAGTAATCTATGAGAAAAATTATTAAAACGCCTGAATATGATGATTTCAAGCAAAAATTAGAACCAAACGTAATTGAAAAAATAGATTATTTGATTGAAATTCTTGCAACTCAACCAGTCATAAATACCAAAGTAGCAAAGAAACTTACAAATACTGATTTTTATGAAATTCGTGTTCAAGTCAACAACGAATATAGAATTTTAACAGTAACATTAGACCACGACAACATAAACCAATGCAATAATATATTATTCGTTCACGGATTTTTAAAAAAATCAACTAAGGATTACGACAAAGAAATTAAAAAAGCAACAAAAATTTTAGAAAAATGGATAGAGCAAAACTCGACTGGAGCAAAATAGAAAAACTACCGACCGCAAACGATGAGTTAGATGCAAAGTATGGCAAAACAGGAACTCTTAAACGTGAAGAATTTAATGCAAAAGCAAATGCCTATTATTATGGCGAATTGATAAAAGAAAAGCGCAAAGAAAAACATTTGACCCAGCAAGAACTCGCAGACCAAATAGGCAAAGAACGAGCGTATATTGCCAAAATTGAACAAGGCAAAACCGATATGCAAATATCTAATTTCACTCAAATTATTAATGCTTTGGGATTGACTTTGCAGGTTGTTTAATAATAATGAAAAAAATCTTCCTAATATTTTTGTTGCTAATTGGTTTACATTGTTATTCGCAAGACTGTAATAAATTATCAAATGGGTTTAATAGTTTTGAACAAGCAACAAAATTAATTTTAAACACAACATTTGCTTTTACAAGTAATGCCGACGTGTCTGAAAGTTCTTGGATAACGTCGGCAAAATATTATAGTTGCGATAATATAACTGGTTTTTTAGTTCTCAAAACATCAAACAAAACGTACCTACATCAAAACGTACCCAAAACAATTTGGCAGAATTTTCTAAAAGCAAAATCCAAAGGAAGTTTTTATAGTGAGAATATTAAAGGTAAGTATCAATTGGAATTGAAATAATAAAGTTTCTAATTAATAAAAATTTCAAACACTAATTTATTCTTTGTGCAGTATAGGTTATTTGTTCCGATTCAGGAGTAATTATTTCAACAGGTACGAGTGGATTTCCTGATAAATGCTTATCATAAAACTGTTTTGTAACCATCTCATTTGTTGTAATTGAAATTATTTTACTTTTAATTGTACTAGG
>JAYWEG010000033.1:0-15555 GCA_043779445.1 Bacteroidota bacterium | reverse complement strand
GAAGTCTAACATTTCATTACTTTTACGCCATATTTTTTTAAAATTCTCATGAGAAACATACTTATTATAGGAGCAGGAAAATCGGCTTCGACTCTAATTCAATATTTATTAAACAAATCCGATTCCGAAAATTTGCATCTTACTATCGCAGATTTATCTATTGAATTAGCAGCGCGCAAAACACAAAACCACAAAAATGCGACTGCAATTGCTCTAGACATTTTTAATGAATCTGATCGAAAAGCAGAAATTGTAAAATCGGATTTAGTAATTTCAATGCTTCCTGCACATTTGCATATTGAAGTTGCAAAGGATTGTTTGGTTTATAAAAAGCATATGGTAACAGCATCGTATATTAGTGATGCCATGCAAGATTTAGATGCTGTAGCTAAAGAAAACAATCTTGTTTTTATGAACGAAATTGGGCTCGATCCAGGAATTGATCACATGAGTGCCATGAAAGTAATAGACGAAATTCGTGAAAAAGACGGAAAAATAATCCTTTTCGAATCGTTTTGTGGTGGACTTGTTGCACCAGAATCCGATACTAATTTATGGAATTACAAATTTACTTGGGCTCCCAGAAATGTGGTGCTTGCTGGTCAAGGTGGCGCAGCAAAATTCATTCAAGAAGGAACCTACAAATACATTCCGTATCACAAACTATTTCGAAGAACCGAGTTTCTAGAAGTGGAAGGTTTCGGTCGTTTTGAAGGTTATGCTAATCGCGATTCGTTAAAATACAGATCTGTCTATGGCTTGGATGATGTGCTGACTTTGTATCGTGGGACCATCAGAAAAGTTGGATTCTCGAAGGCTTGGAATATGTTTGTGCAACTGGGCATGACAGATGACACCTATAAAATCGATAATTCCGTAACCATTTCGTATCGAGAATTTATAAATTTGTTTTTGCCTTATCATCCAACAGATTCAGTCGAAATAAAACTTCGTATGCAACTTGGTATTGAACAAGATGATATCATGTGGGACAAACTTTTGGAACTCGACTTATTTAATAAAAACAAAATCGTGGGACTAAAAGATGCTTCGCCAGCGCAAATTCTTGAAAAAATTTTGTGCGACAAATGGACTTTGCAAGAACACGACAAAGACATGATTGTGATGTATCACAAATTTGGATACGAAATCAACGGAGAGCAACACCAAATCGATTCTAAAATGGTTTGCATTGGTGACGATCAAACCTATACTGCAATGGCAAAAACCGTTGGATTACCCGTTGCAATTGCGGCGTTACAAATTCTCAACGGAAAAATAAAAACTCCAGGTGTACAACTCCCAATTTCTAAAGAAATTTATTTGCCAATTTTAGAAGAATTAGAACAATTTGGAATTCATTTTAAAGAAACCAAAATGCCATATGTAGGTTATAATCCAGATAGAGTAAGAACTTAGTAAATTATTTTCCGTTGAAACTGGTCATCGTGTTTTCTAGTCCTGCACTGACAAAAGATGTAATAATTTGTGAAGAAATTTCGAGTCTTTCTTTGAGTTTTTCTTTCTCAGAATCATTCCATTCGCCAAGAACATAATCCACTTGTTTTCCTTTTTTGAATTCATCGCTAATTCCAAAACGAAAACGCGGGTATTCATTAGTATTTAATGAAAAATTGATACTTTTGAGACCATTATGTCCGCCATCACTTCCTTTAGATCGAATTCTAATGGCTCCAAAAGACAAATTTAAATCGTCTGTAATTACCAAGACATTTTCTTTTTTTATATTTTCTTTTTCCATCCAAAATAGAACTGCTTTACCACTCAAATTCATGTAGGTATTGGGTTTAAGAAAAAAAACTTGTTTCCCTTTTATTTTAAGTTGTGCCAACGAGCCAAGTTTTACAGTTTCGAAGTTGATATTTTCGTTTTGAGCAAAAAAATCTAAAACCTTGAATCCAATATTATGACGCGTATTTGTATATTCACTTCCTATATTTCCTAATCCAACTATTAAAAATTTATTCATCTGTATAATTTCTTCTTTTTTAGGATTTGAAAAAATGTTTTTAATCCAATGTATCATTTTTTATATTTAACCAATTTAGTCAAAGTTGCAAATGTAACAAATAAAAAATTCTTCAAAAAAGGAGATTATTGTTAAACATGTTGGAACTATATCATTTTTTCGAAATGATTTCATAAATCATATAACAACAAATAAAAAATTGTTAATCAATACATATAAATAGTAAGATTTACTACTTTTATGAAAATTTAAAGAATCTTATGAAAGGAGTATTATTAGTAAATCTTGGTTCGCCAGAAAGCCCAACTGCAAAAGATGTAAAACCGTATTTGGATGAGTTTTTAATGGATCGATTTGTAATTGATGTGCCATTTTTATTGCGCGCGCTTTTAGTTCGTGGCGTAATTTTGCAAACAAGACCAAAAAAATCGGCTGCGGCTTATGCTAGAATTTGGACCGATGAAGGTTCTCCATTAATCGTAATTTCTAAAAAAATGCACAAAAAAGTGCAATCTTTAGTTGATATTCCCGTCGCTTTGGCCATGCGATATGGCACAATTACAATCATGAAAGGTTTGCAAGAATTGCGTGATAAAGGCGTAAATGAGGTTATGCTTTTTCCGTTGTATCCGCAACATGCCATGGCGAGTACTACAACCATTTTGGTTTTGGCCGAAGAATTACGAGCCAAACATTTTCCTGAAATGAAATTTACGATTGTTCCAGCATTCTACAACAAACCCGATTATATTAAGGTTCTAGCCGAAAGCATCAGGAAAAATCTAAACGGTTTTGATTATGACCATTTGCTGTTTTCATACCATGGAATTCCAAAACGGCACATTCGCAAGACCGATATTACTAAATCGCATTGCAAAATTGATCGAACTTGTTGTAGTACTCCCAGCCCAGCTCATGAATTTTGCTACAGCCACCAATGTTACGAAACTACAAAACTGGTAACCGAATATTTGAATATTCCAAAAGAAAAATACAGTCAAACGTTTCAGTCACGATTAGCGGGAGACAAGTGGCTCACACCTTATACGGATGTAGAAATAAACAAAATGCCCGAAAAAGGAATTAAAAAATTAGCAGTTGTTACACCAGCATTCGTATCAGATTGTTTAGAAACTCTTGAAGAAATTGCCATGGAAGCACACGAAGAATTCGAAGTACATGGAGGAAAAGAGTTTGTAGCTATTCCATGTTTGAACGAAGAAGACGCTTGGTGCGAATTGGTTGCAAAATGGATTGGAGAATTTAAGAAATAAACTTATTTTAAGTATTAGGTTTTAAGTTAACAATAACAACTTGAAAACTGAAACTTCAAGCATGAAATCTGAATAAATGGAATATTATAATTACCTAAAATCACTTCACTTAATCTTTGTAATCACGTGGTTTGCAGGATTGTTCTATATTGTTCGCTTGTTTGTATATCAAATAGAAGCCAACGAAAAACCATCGCCCGAGCGAGAAATTTTACAAGCGCAATACAAAATAATGACGTATCGATTGTGGTACATTATTACTTGGCCAAGTGCCATTTTAGCCAGTATTTTTGCCTATTGGATGTTGTTTTTTACCGATTTGGGAGCGGCTTGGCTCAAAATGCCTTGGATGCACGTAAAACTTGGCTTTGTTTTTGTATTGTATTTATATCATGCCAAATGTCAGCAAATTTATAACCAGTTGCAACGAGATGAAATCAAATATTCTAACAATTTTATGCGGTTATGGAATGAGGGTGCAACCATCATATTATTTGCCGTAGTGTTTTTAGTAGTATTAAAAAACGCTATTAATTGGATTTATGGCGTGTTGGGTATATTTTTATTTTCGATAATAATAATGCTTGGATTTAGATTTTACAAACGAATACGAGAAAGAAAATAGTTTTCAGTTGCAGTCGCAATTTTCAATAACAAATCAACTGCAACCAAAAACTGTAACTGAGAACTTCGCTTGGCTCAAGACTAAAAGTGCAAATTGGCGAAGCAATACTAAAATATGATGAACTTCAAAATGTCAATGCTTTCACTCCGGATAAGAATTTTCTTGTCGATGATTTTATTGATATTAATTTCTTTGATAATAATGGCTTCGATTTCGGTTTATCAGTTCAAAAATGAGGCGAAAGTGTATCATCAAGAAAAGTTAGACCGCAAGGAAGTAGCCATTAAAGAAAATATCGATTATGTGCTTGCAAATACCAATTATGCCTTGAAAGCCAATAATTTGAGTTTTATATTTAAGGATAAAATTCACGAGTTGGCTGATATTCATAATCTCGAAATTAATATTTATTCTTTAAAAGGCAATTTAGTAAAATCGTCTAAAGCAAAATTTTCGGTAGATAAACAATCACCACCAATCAAAAAATTTATTTTAAAACTCGTTCAATCTTCTATCGAAAAACGATATGTTGACATTACCAGAGGCATCGATGGTAAAAAATATCGATCATCCTATAGCTTAATCAAAGACGATAAATTCAAGCCCATTGGGATTTTAAATTTGCCTTATGTCGAAGACGATAGCTATTACGAAGCCGAATTATCTAGTTTTTTATGGCGATTGGCGCAAGTGTATAGTTTTATGTTGCTTGTTGCCTTTGCTGTTGCCTACTTTTTATCATCATATATTACTCAATCTCTAAAAACAATTTCTGATAAATTAAGTGAAACTTCTTTGAATCAAAAAAACGAAAAAATTGTCATCGAAGCCAATAGCAAAGAAATCAATTCGTTAATTTCTGCCTATAATAAAATGGTAGACAAACTCGAAGAAAGTGCTGTGAAATTAGCCCAAAGCGAACGCGAAGAAGCTTGGCGTGAAATGGCGAAACAAGTCGCACACGAAATTAAAAATCCGTTAACGCCAATGCGATTGACCGTGCAAAGTTTTCAAAGAAAATTCGATGAAAATGATCCAAATCTAAAACAAAAACTCAAAGATTATTCTGAAACTATTATTCAACAAATTGATGCCATGAGTTCGGTAGCATCTGCATTTTCGAACTTTGCATCAATGCCAGCACAAGATAATGAAAACCTAAATGTTGTTGAAGTAGTCGATTTAACCTTAGATATTTTCAACGAAGAATACATTGTTTTTGAATCCGAAGAATCAGAAATTATTTCCAAAATGGATCGAACACAATTGGTTCGAATTGTAAATAATTTAGTCAAAAATGCCATTCAATCCATTCCTGAAAATAAACTTAAAAAATCGATTTTAGTTGCTGTGAAAAAAGTCGAAACCAATGTATTAATATCCGTAAAAGACAACGGAATTGGTATTGAAGAAGAAAATATCGCACGCATATTCGAACCAAAATTCACGACCAAAACCAGCGGAATGGGTTTGGGATTAGGAATTATAAAAAATATTATAGAAAATTACAAAGGAACAATTACCTTTGATTCTACATTTGGACAAGGAACAACTTTTACGGTTTCATTGCCATTAATAAAACAATAAATCATTATTTTTGTTTAAAATAAATTAAAAATGCCAGTAGTTTATAATTTTTCCGATTTAGATTTAACCAAAACCTATAGTTATTCTGACTATTTGTTATGGAAATTCGAAGAACGTGTAGAACTTATTAAAGGATTTATTACGAAAATGAGTCCTGCACCAAATACAATTCATCAAACTGTTTCTGGAAATTTATCGGGTTGCTTTTATGAGAATTTCAAGCGTAAAACTTGCAGTGTTTTTGTTGCTCCATTTGATGTTCGTTTGCCAATAAAATCTGCAAAAAAAGATACAACAGTTGTCCAACCAGATTTGTGTGTTATTTGTGACGAATCAAATTTAGACGAAAAAGGTTGTAATGGAACGCCAGATTTAATGGTGGAAATAATCTCGCCCAACAACAGTAAACACGACATTCATACTAAGTTCAATTTATATAAAGAGGCGGGAGTTCTTGAATATTGGATTATTGAGCCTTATGATAAATTACTTTTGGTTTACACTTTAAAAGATAATGAATATATAGGATTGCCTCCGCAAACCGAAGGTGAAAATATAAAAAGTCTATTATTTCCTGAAATACAAATTGCACTGGACGATGTTTTTTATAAAGTTTAAAAACAATCAAAAAATCTAAAATTATATTATGAATTACGAAAATATTTTGGTTGCAACCAATGAAAATAGTGCAACAATAACCATCAATAGACCAACTAAATTAAATGCTTTAAATGTTGCGACTATTCAAGAATTGCATGCAGCATTTGAAAATTTAGAGAATCAACACGAAATTCGAGTTATTATTTTAACTGGTTCTGGCGAAAAAGCTTTTGTTGCAGGTGCAGACATTTTGGAATTTGCCAATTTTTCTGTCGAGGAAGGAGCACAATTAGCAGCCCAAGGACAAGAAATTTTATTTGATTTTGTTGAAAATCTTAAAACTCCAGTTATTGCTGCCGTGAACGGTTTTGCCCTTGGTGGCGGATTAGAATTGGCAATGGCTTGTCATTTTAGAATCGCTTCAGACAATGCTAAAATGGGTTTGCCAGAAGTTTCACTAGGCGTAATTCCTGGTTATGGTGGAACTCAACGTTTGCCTCAATTGGTCGGAAAAGGTCGTGCCATGGAAATGATTATGACTGCAGGAATGATTACAGCCGAGAATGCGTTTAGTTCTGGATTGGTAAATCATGTAGTTCCTCAAGCCGAACTTTTGGATTTTTGTAATTCGATTGCTCAAAAAATTATCCGAAACTCGCCAGTTGCGATTTCACAAGCAATAAAAGCAGTAAATGCCAATTTCAAAGATGGAGAAAATGGCTATAAAACCGAAATAAAAGCATTCGGAAAATGTTTTGGAACCGAAGATTTTAAAGAAGGAACTACTGCCTTTTTAGAAAAAAGAAAAGCGGTTTTTACAGGTAAATAATTTTAGAATTGTTAATTAAAACTCGATAATACTTTTAAATTATGGATTTTTTATTTTATCGTAATATCAAATTATTATAGTTTTTAGGTTTTGTAATATCAAATTATTATACTTTTTTGTTATTATAATGTCAAATAATTATATTTTTTTGATATTATAATATCAAATTATTATATATTTGCATTTATAAATCATGCAGAATGATAGCAAGAACGCAACAATCCGAAATAGATTATTATCTTTTCAAAGGCAAGTCAATAATTGTTTTTGGTGCACGGCAAGTAGGTAAAACATCGTTGATAAGAAATACAATCAAAAAAAACTCTTTTATTTGGCTAAATGGTGACGAGCCTGATACACAGCTTTTACTGGAAAATATTACTAGCGACAGATTAAAAGCAATTGTTGGCGAAAACAAAATTTTAGTGATTGATGAGGCTCAAATGATTCATAATATTGGATTATTAATCAAGCGTATGGTCGATAATTATCCAGAAATTCAAGTAATTGCTTCTGGAAGTAGCGTATTTGAATTAGCCGACAAAACCAAAGAATCAATGGTTGGTCGCAAAGAAGAATTGCAACTTTTTCCACTAAGTTATTCAGAAATGGTCAAGCAATCTAATTTTATTGAAGAAACACGACTCATAAATCATCGTTTGGTTTTTGGATATTATCCAGAAGTTGTTACCAATCCTGGAAAAGAAGAAAAAATATTAAACGATTTGGTCGAAGGTTTTTTATATAAAGATATTCTGAATCTCGAAGGCATAAAAAAATCATCGCCTTTGCAAAAATTGGTTCAAATGTTGGCTTTTAGAATTGGTTCAGAAATAAGCACAACATCTTTGGCAAACGAGATTGGAATAAATCGCTTGACTGTCGAAAAATACATAGACATTCTGGAGAAAAACTTTATTGTTTTTAGCCTCAAAGCCTTTAGTCAAAATCAAGACAACGAAATCAAAAAAAGCCGAAAAGTATATTTTTGGGACAACGGTTTGCGCAATAGAATTATCAAAAATTTCAAGCCAATAGAACTTCGTGATGATTTTGGTGCACTCTGGGAAAATTTTATTATTAGCGAAAGACTAAAAAAATTATCTTATGAAAATCAGTATAAAGAAAGTTTTTTTTGGCGCAATACACAACAAGCCGAAATTGATTATTTAGAAATAAAAAACACTGAAATTGAAGCGTTTGAAATAAAATATAATCCACATGTAAAAGTAAAATTCACAAAATCATTTACTGAAAAATACCATCCCAAAAGCACGCAAGTTATTCACAAAGAAAATTTTTGGGAATTTTTATTATAGAATTTTATGTATTGCCTCTCCATTCCTCATAAAATTGCTCAAGAAATGTTTCCATAAATTCATGACGTTTTTGAGCAATTTTTTTTCCAGTTTTAGTATTCATTTTATCTTTTAGCATCAACAGTTTTTCGTAAAAATGATTGATTGTTGGTGAATCAGAATTTTTATATTCTTCCTTTGTCATTTTTAGATTTGGCAAAATTTCTGGATTATATATTTGTCGATTTTTGAATCCGCCATAATTAAAAGTTCTAGCGATTCCAATAGCTCCAATCGCATCTAATCGATCCGCATCTTGAACAATTTCGAGTTCTATTGTTGCTGTTTTCTTGTCAAAATTTCCCCCTTTGAACGAAATATTTTCAATTATAAAAACAACTTGCTCAATTACTTCTTCCGAAACATTTTCGGATTCTAGAAAATTTCTTGCTGTTTTTGGACCAATCGTTTCGTCGCCTTCGTGAAATTTACTATCAGCAATGTCGTGCAAAAGCGCTCCAAGTTCCACAACTATTTGACTGCAATTTTCATTTTTTGCAATCAATAAAGTATTTTTGTAAACTCGTTCTATATGAAACCAATCATGACCAGATTCTGCATTTTCGAGTTTTTGCTTTACGAATGTTATCGTTTTTTCTATTAAGTTTTGAGACAATACTTTTTAGTTTTACGTGTTATAAATTAAAAAATTACATTTTCAAAATTTTGAAATTTACTTCTTTTTCTCCAAATTTTAATTTAAAAAAATAAGTTCCGTTAGAAAAACTAGAAATGTCAACGTTGGTTTTCAAATCATTTGGTTTGTTTTGATATAACAATTGTCCTGTAATACTATAAACTGCTACATCAGAAATTTCGGTTTTTGAGGTTATCGAAACTGAATTTGTTGTTGGATTTGGAGCATAACTAAAATCAATTAACGAATCAAAAGTATTGTTTCCTAAAACTGTCGAACACGAAACGGTTGCCTGATATCCTGCATTTACAACTCCACTATCTGAATAAAATTTTAAAGTTAATGAGCCATCTGTAGCCGTGGATTCTATTGGAGAAGGAATTGTTGTTCCAGTAAAACCTAGTGCCGTTCCAGTTAAATTTGGGAAAGTGTCATTTGGTCCATTATAAATATTTAAATAATCATAATCAACTTCTAAATCAAACGCTGTAAATGTAATTTTTGCTTTTGCATTCGGATTTGTTGGAATAATACTTCGAATAATTAATTCGTCATCTCGATAATTTCCAGTTGCTCCACCAGAATCTGTCAAAGGAATTCCAGAACAAAAATCACCGTTAGTAACAAATATTATGCTTGATGTTGGACCTGTTAATCCGCCAGAGCAACTATTTCTGAAAACTGCTTTGTAATAGGTATTTGGCGTTAAACCATTTTTAACAAAAGAATTTGATGTTGGGGTTTCCCAAGTTCCAGAAGTTGACGATAATGGAAAAACAGAAACTTCAGACGAAATAGTTCCTCCAATTTCTGTCCAATTTATAGTAACAGATGTCGAATTAATATTCGAAACACTAGAAGAAGTAATTTTATTGATGCAAGTAGAAATACAATCGGTACTCAAACATGTTCCGCTATTTACGGCGTTTAGAATTCTAGTTTTTGGTTGTAATCCAAAACCATTATTAAAGTTTATTCCGATTCCAGAAACCAAATGACAATAACTCATAATGGTTCCTTTTGTAGTTGCCGTTGGAATAATTCCTGGTGCAACGTAACAAGAATATCCTTCGGCCGATGCTCCTATTCCCACAGCAGCACAATTGTCAATAGCTGTGTTGTTTCCGTTCCAAATACACGCGTGTGTGTGCGGAGAACCTAGTAAATGTCCAAATTCATGGGTAATTACTTGCACTGTCCAAGAATAGGTTGGAACAGAACTATAACTAAAATTCACATCCGAGTAACTGTAATTGCTAGTTTTGCAAAGACCATTGATGCTAACCGCAACACCGCCCAATCCTCCGGGGTCAACTCCAACAAGTTGACCAACATCACCATCAAAAACAGGTCTAATTTGATGAAATTTTGATAAATAGGCAGATGAAGTAGTTCCAATATTATTATAGGGATCTGGGGTTGTCCATATATACATTGATTTTAATGATGTTGTAATTCCATCGTTAGTATATAGTGTTTGTACGTTATTATAAACCGAAGTCATCCAATTTGTGGTAGTGGTTGAATTACTTCCGTTAGAAACATATAAATTATTATCAATTTCAAAATACATGGTTACACAACGCGTGCTTTGAACATTTTTTTGAGTCGTTTTTTGTTCCGTTTCAACATCATCTTTTGTGTGACAACCAGAATTGTTTAGAATTTTTAAATCTTCATCTCTATAAATAATATAATCTAAAACATTATTTGTTTTTTCGAGTTTTCCAATAACTAAATTGCTTAATTCGGAGTTCGAAATGATTCCATTACATTCGTTTCTAAAAAAATTAAAGGAAACAATAGAGTTTAAATCATCCTTTACCATGCCTCGATAATAAACTCCTTTTTGGTAATTTATGTTTTTAGATTTATCAGTATCTACATGAAATCCTTCGGCAAAAAGATTCACTTTATACAAAAACACGTTGATGGTTTTTCCCTGATATGGAATTTCGAGTTCCATGTTTTCATACTTATTTGAAACTATTTTATTGACTTCGTCAAGATTTAATGTTGCAAAAGTTGCTTTGTCAAGGATTTTTAATGTTTCTGAATTAGAAACATTTTGAGTTTCAACAAAAGGTGAAATTACCTCAAATTTGATTTTTCTTGAAATTAATTCTGCGATTTTTTTTGGAACTTCTTGTTGGGCAAAACCAAAGAAACAGGAAGTTAAGAAGATATAAAGGAATTTATTTTTCATTTTATGATGAATTTATAGATATCAAATATAACGAAAATTTGGTTTTAGTTTTAATATTTAATTAAAAATGAAAAAAAGCATCTTCTAAATGTTCCATATTAAATTTCCCTGATTCTTTGTGAACGGCAATTATGTCAAATCGAACTTCAACGTCCAAATCTTTCGAAACCACATATTCATTAATGGCTTTGACTAAAAGTTGAATTTTTTTTGGTTTTACAAAATCTTGCGGCAAACCAAAATCAATACTTGATCTAGTTTTTACCTCAACAACAGCTAAAACATTTTGTTTTTTTGCAATAATATCGATTTCGGCTTTTTGAAATACATAATTTGTCTCAAGAATTTCATAACCGTTTTTTTGTAAAAACTCAACTGCAAGTTCTTCGCCAAGTTTACCGAGTTCGTTGTGCTCTGCCATTATTTACATTAATTAGAAAACTTAAATTTTTAGAAAATCAGACCACTTAAAATTTTAGATTATTAGACGATTTATATTATTAGATTTTTGAAAAACGACAATTTCTTAAAAAAATTAGTTAGATATCTAAATAGTCTAAATAGTCTCAAGATCTATTTTGTTTAATCAAATGAAACTTTACTACAAACAGGATCAATTTCTATAGAAACTTTGTTGCCCATTATCAAAGCACGATTGTCTTGAATGTGACCTGCTGGAAAATTGTACATTACCGGAATATTATATTTTTTTGTAACATCTTCAATAATTTGAAGCGCATCTTTTCCCCAAGGAATATCGTTGTCTTTCATTTTTGTCATGGCTCCTACTACAATTCCTTTGATACTTTCGAGACAACCATTGCGTTGCAAATTGATCATCATTCGGTCAATATGATACAAATATTCATCTAAATCCTCTAAAAAAAGTATTTTATCATCACAGTTAATTGCGGATTTTGAACCTAATAAACTATATAAAATTGATAAATTTCCTCCAACCAATTCGCCCGAGGCTTTCCCCAATCGGTTCATTGGATGCGTATCGATTATATAGGAAAGTTTTTCGCCAAATACGGAAATGCGTAAACTTTCTTTTGCTTCTTCAGTTGCTTTTGAACTCACAGGCATGATCGCATGAATGGATTTAAAACCCATGGTGTTAAGATGATTATGCAAAACGGTCACATCGCTAAAACCAATAACCCATTTTGGAAATTGTTTAAATTTTGAAAAATCTAACAAATCAATCATTCTAACGGTTCCATATCCACCACGAACACACCAAATGGCCTTGATGTTTTGATTGTCCATTTGATCTTGAAAATCTTTGGCGCGTTGCTCATCAGTTCCTGCTAGTTGATTAAGGTTAAGTCCAATGGTTGAACCAATTTTCACATTCAAACCCCAACTACTGAGTAAATTTGTTGCAAATTGAAGATTATCATCGATGTTTTTTCTTGCTGTAGCAACAATGGCGACAGTATCGCCTTTTTTGAGAAATGGTGGAGTGATCATTTTTTGAGAAAAACAAAATAAATTAATAAATAATATAAAATAAAGGCAAATAAATGGTTTCATAAATTCATGAATAATCCTATTTTCTGGATATAACTTTTAAATACAATATTACATATTTATCGTTATATTTGCCAACAATTTAAAATTAAAAACATGAAAAAATTATTATTAGTATTTGCTGTTTCTTTTTCGTTAGCAACATTTTCACAAGGGACATTAAAAAATGGAAGTACGCAATTAAACGCTGGATTAGGTTTTTCTGGTTGGGGAACTCCAGTTTTTGTAGGGCTTGATTATGGACTTGGAAATAATTTTACCCTGGGAGGTGAGTTTTCATATCGCTCCTATACTAATAATTTCAATAATGGTTACAACAATGATTATGAATACAATTACAGCATAATTGGACTTGGTGGTAATGTAAATTATCATTTTAACCAGGTTTTTGATTTGCCAAGTAAATGGGATTTATATGCTGGAGCATCTTTAAATTATTTTATTTGGAATAATTCCTATAAATATAAAGGAAATAATTCAAACAATGTTTTCAACCCAAATTACGCAAATACATCTGGGATTGGTTTTGGATTGCAAGCAGGGGTTAGATATTTCTTCAATAATCATTGGGCAATAAACCTTGAAACTGGTGGAGGAAGCATTTTTGGCGGAAAAATTGGCTTCACATACAAATTTGGAAAATAGTAAAAATTCGACAAGTAGTATTTAAAATCAAAAAAATAAAAGAAACTAATTTATTTTTTAAGTTTCTAAACTGCTCTAAAGGCAGTTTTTTTATTTTTGTATAAAATTTTATAACAATGATTAAAAATCCACAACGATATACAATTACTGCAGCATTGCCCTATACAAATGGACCAATTCACATTGGGCATCTTGCAGGTGTCTATGTGCCTTCGGATATTTATGCGCGCTATTTGCGATTGCAAGGAAAAGATGTTGCCTTTATGTGTGGTAGTGATGAGCATGGCGTTGCCATATCCATGAAAGCCAAAAAGGAGGGTGTTTCTCCACAAGAAATAATTGATAAATACGATAGGATTATTCGAAAATCATTTCTAGATTTCGGGATTTCGTTTGATAATTATTCGAGAACATCCGCTAAAATTCATCACGAAACGGCATCAGATTTTTTCAAAAAATTATATGACAAGGGCGATTTTATTGAAGAAGTAACCGAACAATTGTATGATGCCAAAGCCAATCAGTTTTTGGCAGATCGTTTTGTTATAGGAACATGTCCAAAATGTGGTCATGATGAAGCCTATGGTGACCAATGTGAAAAATGTGGTTCGACATTGAATGCTACCGATTTAATTAATCCGAAATCAACAATAACTGGAGAAACACCAGTTATGAAATCTACTAAACATTGGTTTTTGCCCCTGGATCGCTATCAGGATTTTTTACAAAATTGGATTCTAAAAGAGCATGCGAAAGATTGGAAAACGAACGTTTTAGGCCAAGTTAAATCTTGGCTCGACGATGGATTGAAACCTCGTGCCGTAACTCGGGATCTCGATTGGGGAATTGATGTTCCAGTGGCGGGGGCCGAGGGAAAAAAATTATATGTTTGGTTTGATGCACCAATCGGATACATTTCCGCTACTAAAGAATGGGCTACACGAGAAGGAAAAAATTGGGAAGACTACTGGAAAAAAGAAGACACCAAATTGGTTCATTTTATTGGAAAAGACAATATTGTGTTTCATTGTATTATTTTTCCAGCGATGCTAAAAGCCGAAGGAAGTTATATTCTTCCAGACAATGTTCCTGCAAATGAGTTTCTGAATTTAGAAGGAAATAAATTATCAACATCTAAAAATTGGGCGGTTTGGTTACACGAATATCTCGAAGATTTTCCGAATAAACAAGATTCGTTACGTTATGCTCTGACCTCGAACGCACCAGAAACAAAAGATAACGATTTTACTTGGAAGGATTTTCAGGCGAGAAATAATAACGAGTTAGCAGCAATTTTTGGAAATTTCATCAATAGAGTTGTGGTTTTAACCAATAAATATTATGAAGGAATTGTACCAACACCAAACGAATTTTCGGAAGTTGATGAGCAAACTTTAGTCGAATTAACGGCTTATCCAGCTGTAATTTCGAGTTCGATTGAAAGATATAGATTTCGTGAAGCACAAGGCGAGTTGATGAATGTTGCACGATTAGGAAACAAATATCTAGCTGACGAAGAACCATGGAAAATGGTGAAGACCGATCCTGAAAGAGTGAAAACTCAAATGTATGTGGCGTTGCAAATAGCTGCTGGTTTAAAAGTTTTATGTGAACCGTTTTTGCCATTTACATCTCAAAAACTTGGACATATTCTTAATATCATCCCGAACGCAGTAGAAGGAAATATTGATTGGAAAATGGTATCTGAAACTTCAGAATTATTAAAATCTGGTCACAAAATTGGAGAATCAGAAATTTTATTCCCCCAAATAGAAGACGAAGAAATCCAAAAACAAATAGACAAACTCGAAGCAACAAAAACCGCAAATAAAAATGAGATTGCTTCGTCTCTCGCAATGACAGAAACCCAAAAAGAATTAATTCAATTTGAGGATTTTACCAAAATGGATCTCAGAACGGGCACCATTCTTGAAGCAGAGAAAATGCCAAAAGCCAACAAACTTTTGATTTTGAAAGTCGATACAGGAATTGATATTCGAACGATTGTTTCTGGAATTGCAGAGCATTTTTCGCCAGAAGAAGTTATCGGAAAACGCGTTACGGTTTTAGTAAATTTGACACCAAGAAACCTTCGTGGTGTAGATAGTCAAGGCATGATTTTGATGACTAATCTGCCCGATGGAACATTGGTTTTTGTAAATCCAGATGTGGATGGAGTAAGTAATGGAGAAAGTATAAATTAACAAGTAAAATAAAAAAATGTTTAAAAAAATTACAGTTATTTCAGTTTTAATATTGAGTTTAAAC
>JAYWEG010000032.1:0-2456 GCA_043779445.1 Bacteroidota bacterium | reverse complement strand
TTTGTATTTTGGTTTAGGTTCCCTTTGGATTATAGGAATTTTTAAAGAAGATTATTGGAAAATAGCAACTATTTCTAACATGATTTTTATGCTTAGTTTGGGTTTTGGGAGAATTGTTAGCCTTATTATTGATGGAATTCCATCAACCATTTTTGTTTTAGGATTATTTGGCGAATTAATTTTAGGTTTTTATGCGCTAAATAAATTAAAAAAAGTGATCCTAAAATAGAATCTCTTACGAATTAATTTTTATTAAATTTTGCTTTAAAAACCGTTTCGCCACTTTGGTTAAAATAAACTTTCCTGTTGCCTTTTTCTTGTAGTTCAAAATTACCATTTACTGTAAATTTAAGTTCTGAACAAAGGCGACCAGTTTCTATTTCGAAAGTTTTTTTATATAAAGAATCTTTTTTAACAACTTCCATTTCAGTATCATAATCCCAAGAAAATGGTTTGTCGTTGCCACGAATTCCAACTGTTTTTATGTCTTTCATTCCAGAAATATCTAATAATAAAGCAACGGAATGTTTTTTTGTTTTTTGAACGCAACTTGTTAAAGTTAGAATAGTTGCTAATATAATAAAGATATAATTTTTCATTTTAATTTAGTTTTTTAGTGAATAAATAATCAATTCCAAATCGTCCAGAACCAAGAATCATATAGAAAATGCCAACCCAAAGAAATCCCATGGCAGGAAGGCAATTCCACATTCCGTTCTGAATTTGTTGCATAAAAATGGCAACAAGCATCGTACACATGATTAAAAAACCAGCAATTCTGGTTTGAAATCCTAGTAGCAACATGATACCGCCAACTGCTTCTGAAAATGCGCCCATCCAAGCAAAGAATCCTGGTGCAATTGCAAATATTCCGCCATAACCTGCTACATCTTTCGGGAACCAATACGCCACTTCGAACAATCCTAGCCCGTTATCTGGATTTGACCAAGGCAAACCGAATTTATCGGCACCAAAACTTGATGCTAGTAAAAAGCCACATACAATTCTTGGAATTGCGATTAATAAATCTTGCCACCAAAATGGCATTAAAATTGGGTTGATAATTTTTTGTAATAGTTTCATAATAAAAAGTTTAGAGTTTAGTATTGACTTTTAAATTGAAATTGATTTTTGATATTTATTTTAACTTTTATATCCCATTGACAAACCTGTATCTCCATTTACATGTAAATCGATTGATGCTGAATCATCAGATTTGTTTTCAATAACCAAAGCTGTGTTTATTTCTGTTTTTACTATTGTCGATTGGTTTGGCAAAATAGTTTCAGGTGAATAACTCCCGCCTTCAATAGGATGCATGACAATAGTTACCGGATGATTGGAAACATTTTTGATTCTTGCTTTAAATATTCCATGTTTGTTGTTGCCTAAAACAAAACTTTCGTTTGCTTTGATGCTTACGTTTGCAGTTAACGAACCAAATACGCTACATGATGTTACTAAAATTGAAATTGCTACTGTTAATATTAAATTTTTCATTTTACTAAAGTTTAGATTAATGTGACATTGTTATCGATTAACAACATGGCAAAGATGCGATGCGGAAATCGATAGCAGGTTGCAAATCATAATTTGAGCCATAATAAGTTGGTCTCAAATCATAAACTTTTATTTATACTAATGAATATAAGGTTTTTTAAAACGTATCAAATCGTATTTAGATACTCTTTTGGCGAAAAATTAGTATTTTTCTTGAAAGCACGATTAAAAGTGGCTTTCGAATTGAATCCGCAATCGTAAGCAATTCCTAGTAAGGTTGATTTTTTATGTTCGCCGTTTTCAAACATCTCTTTTACTGCTTCGATTCGATAATTATTGATAAAATCATTAAAATTTAACCCAAAACCTTGGTTAATGGCTCGAGAAATTATCGACGAATTAGACTCGAGTTTTCTAGCGATTTCGGTTAATGATAATTCTGGGTTTTGATATAGTTTTTCGGATTGAATTAGCGCTTCTATTTTAGATTTCCAAACATCAATTTCAAGCGAAATTTCAGGCTTCAAATCGTTGTTTTTTATATCAATTAAATTGTCATTTGGGCCTTGATTTTCATCTAATATATAAATTGGTTTAGTTTCAAAAACTGACATTTCGAAACCAATTTTTGTTACTGTTGAATTTGCATATCCAGTGATGGCAATATAATATAAGATTAACGAAAACAGTAGATAAAACCACCAAACACCTACATAATTAGTAAATTGAGGATAAATTGTAAAGAAAATTTCGACAAAAATTTTCAACAAAATCATTGCTAAAAACGCAAAAAGATATTTGCGAATCCAGTCGAACAAAACTGCATCGGCATTACTGGATATTTGAACGATTAATTTCCGATAATTCGAATAAAATTTGAGACTCAAAATCAAATAAATAAACATCGATACAAAACCTGAATATTGATACCAAGCATCGAAATCTTTGTCCATTCC
>JAYWEG010000031.1:0-2465 GCA_043779445.1 Bacteroidota bacterium | reverse complement strand
TTTTTTTTTAAATTTTTTTTCCTAGTGTTATTATAAACTAAATTCAGTATTGCAAATCGAGGAGACAAACCAAACTTATAGGTTGGTTTTTTTCTTGGAAGTTTGGTCTTTAATCTGCACATTCAATTTCCAAAATCCGCTACTTTGAAATAATCAATAAATTTTGAAACATTTTGCTTAAAAAAATATGAAAACAAAAATGTAACATTAAACGAAATAATTCGTCTTGTAAAAAACATAAAATTATGAGAAAGATTGTTACAATATTTATTTGTTTTGTAATGTTTTTAGAATGTAATGCTCAAGTTCTAGATACTTTAATTGATGTTGGAGGATTCAAATTACATTTCAATATAATAAAAGGAAAAGGAACTCCGATTTTATTTGAATCTGGAAACGGAGATGATGGAACCGTTTGGAAAGATATATTGAAATCTTTGAACACATTAACTGGAGCAACATTAATAACTTATGATAGAGCTGGATTGGGTTTAAGTGGAATTGACACAACTAAAGTCAGTGTATTAAATGAAGTTAAATCGTTAGAAATTGCATTAAAAAAGTTAGGATATAATAAAAATATTTTTGTTGTAAGTCATTCTTTTGGAAGTTATTATTCAACTTTATTTGCAGAAAGAAACAACAAAAAAGTAAGAGGTGTGGTTTTTATAGATGTATTGACACCTTGCTTCTTTACAAAAAACAGAGCAAAAGAAACAAAAGATTCTGTAAAAAATGAAGACTGGAAAATGTTAAAAAAAGAAGCGTTTGGACTTTATTACGTTCTTCAAAATCTTGAAAGTACATATGAATTTACAAAAAACAATAATTTACCGTCAAAAATTCCTGCAACGATTATCGGTGCTGAAAATCCTCCTCAAATCGTAAAAGAAAATGAAAAAGCAGAATGGATAGATTGTCTAAAAAGATATGGAGAATTAAAAAACCACAATTATGTTTTCGCAAAAAATTGTGGTCATAAAGTTTGGAAAGACAATCCAGAATTAATTATAAATGAAATTACAAAATTGTATAAAATAGTAAACAAAAAATAAATCACCCATGAATAGATTCCGACTTTCCATAATTTGAAATAATGCCAGCCTCGAAATCTAACCATTCTCTCCAGCGTTTTTCAACATCGATCCCGTGACCATATTTTCTGGCATAGGTAATAAAAGTAGTATAATGTCCCGCTTCGCTTTCCATCAATTCTCTATAAAAAACAGACAATTCTTCGTCTTGAATATTTTCTGATAAAACTTTGAAACGTTCGCAACTTCTGGCTTCAATCATTGCCGAAAACAATAATCTTTCAACAAATCCAGAAACACGGCTACCGTTGTTGCTACGTTTCATATATTGTGCTAGTTCGCCAACATATTCGTCTTTGCGTTCGCGAGCTAAAGTCAAACCTCTTTTTACGATAATATCGTGCACCATCTTGAAATGCTCAATTTCTTCTTTAGCTAAATCCAACATATCAGCAACCAAATCAGGATATTCTGAATTGATTGTAATGATTGTAATCGCATTCGATGCAGCTTTTTGTTCGCACCAAGCGTGATCCGATAGAATTTCTTCAATGTTTTTTTCGACTATATTTACCCATCGTGGATCGGTCGGAAGTTGTAATCTTAGTACGGACATATTTATTTGTTGTGGGTTTTAAGTTTTAGGTTGTAGGTTTTGTGTTGTGGGTTAAGTTAGTAAGTTAGTTTTTTTTTCAACGATAGGAGAAATCTCATTATTTGCTAAAATAATTTAAATTTCTATTTTGTCGAAATGACAAATTGTATTTACAAACTTTATTTACAAATTTAATAGACATACAACTCACAACCTTGAACTTACAACAAAAGAGGACTAAAAAACAAACATCGCTCGTTCGCCCATCATTTCGTTAACTTCATCAGCAACGGCTTCGATAACAGCTTCGTTGGTATGATTCATTAAAACTTTATCGATCATAATTACAATTGCTTCCATATCTTCTTCTAGCAAACCACGAGTCGTAATTGCTGGTGTTCCAATTCGAATTCCCGAGGTTACAAACGGCGATTTATCATCAAATGGAACCATATTTTTATTGACCGTAATTTCTGCTTTTACTAAGGCATTTTCGGCTTCTTTACCCGTAATTCCTTTGTTTCGTAAATCAATTAACATCATGTGATTGTCTGTTCCACCAGATATTAAATCATATCCACGATCCATAAACGCTTTCGCCATGGCTTTGGCATTTTTTTGAACTTGCATGGAGTAATGAAAAAACTCGTCGCTCAAACATTCGCCAAATGCAACCGCTTTTGCAGCAATAATATGCATTAATGGTCCACCTTGATTTCCAGGAAAAACAGCCAAGTCTAACAACGATGACATCATTCTGATGTCGCCTTTTGGAGTTTTCAATCCAAACGGATTTTCGAAATCTTTGCCCATCATAATCAATCCGCCACGTGGGC
>JAYWEG010000030.1:0-2469 GCA_043779445.1 Bacteroidota bacterium | reverse complement strand
GAGAAAGCAGTTAACTCCATATTCGATGTAAAACAAAGACCAAAAACAAATCCATTAATTGTTCATATTGCTAAAATAGAACATTTAGATAAAATTGCCAATGAAATTCCAGAAAACGCCATAAAACTTGCTAACGCTTTTTGGCCAGGACCAATGACTTTATTATTAAAAAAAAATGATAGTATTCCGGATTATATTACTGCAGGAAAAGATTCGGTAGCCGTTCGAATTCCGAATCATACAATGGCTTTAGAGATTTTGCATGCTATTGATTTTCCACTCGCTGCACCAAGTGCCAATCCGTTTGGGATGATTAGTCCCACCACTGCAAAACATGTAGCAGATTTTTTCCCGAATAAAATAAAAGCAGTTTTTGATGGTGGAGATTGCGAAAATGGAATTGAATCCACAATTGTTGGCTTTGATTATGAAAATGTAATTGTGTACCGATTAGGTGCTATTTCTATAGAAAATATTGAAAAAATTGTCGGAACAACAACTCAATTTACTAATGAAAATCATTCTCCAGTTGCTCCTGGAATGATGAAAAAGCACTATGCCCCGAACACAAACTTCATTTTAACCGACAAGATTTCAATAGAAATTGAAAAAAATAATCATTTAAGGATTGGAATTTTGACTTTTGATAAAAACTACGATTCATCGGCAATTTTACATAAAGAAATTTTGTCAAAATCTTCAAATTTTAGTGAGGCTTCGAAAAAATTATACGCTGCCATGCACAGATTAGACCAACTAGATTTAGATTTAATTATTGCAGAGCGATTTCCAGATTATGATTTAGGAAAATCCATAAATGACCGATTAACAAGAGCATCAGAAAAATAAAAAAAAGTCCATTTTATAGAGGCAAAATGGACTTTTTACTTTAGACAAATAAACCTTCAATACTCAAATATCGTTCTCCTGTATCATAACAAAAGGTTAGGATTTTTGAATTTTCGGGAATTTCTTTCAGTTTTTTGGCAACTGCCGCTAACGATGCACCAGACGAAATTCCGATTAAAATTCCCTCTTCTTTTGCGCATCGTTGCGTATATTCGAAAGCTTCGTCTTTAGAAACCTGTATCACACCGTCCAACAAATTGCTGTGTAAATTTGCAGGAATAAAACCAGCACCAATGCCTTGTAGTGGGTGTGGAGCAGGGCTTCCGCCAGAAATTACTGGTGATGCTTCCGGCTCGACTGCAAAAACTTTTAAGTTTGGAAAATGTTGTTTCAAAATTTCGGCGCAACCCGTGATATGGCCGCCAGTTCCGACGCCAGTAATCATGTAATCTAATCCTTCGGGAAAAGCATTTATGATTTCTTGAGCTGTTGTTTTTTTGTGAATATCAATATTAGATTGATTTTCGAATTGCAATGGAGACCAAGCATTTTCGATTTCCAGAGTCATTGCTGCCGCTTTTTCGATGGCACCTTTCATGCCTTTTTCGCGGGGAGTGAGTTCAAAAGTGGCTCCATAAATACTCATTAACCGACGTCTTTCGACTGACATGGATTCTGGCATAACCAAAATTAATTTGTACCCTTTCACAGCGGCAACCATTGCTAAACCAATTCCAGTATTGCCAGAGGTTGCTTCAATAATTACTGAATTTGGTTTTAACTTTCCAGATTTTTCGGCATCTTCAATCATGGCTAAAGCAATTCTGTCTTTAATGCTTGCTCCTGGATTTGCTCGTTCTAGTTTGATGAAAACATTAGATTCTGAACCAAATAGTTTATTAATTTTCACATGTGGTGTGTTGCCAATAGTTTCGAGAATGTTGTTGAATTTGTTCATTTTTTTTAGATTGAAAAAAAGTTAATATCTTGGTTTTCTTGCTGATTAATAATATTGTTTTTGTTTGCTTGCATGACCATCGAAAACGGATTGACACTTTTGGTAATGAATGTATTTCCTCCAATTACACTATTGTTTCCAATAATTGTGCTTCCGCCAAGAATTGTGGCATTGGCATAGATTACTACATTATCTTCCACCGTTGGATGACGTTTTTTTTCTTCCATGGATTTTTCGACTTGCAATGCTCCCAAAGTTACGCCCTGATAAATTGAAACATTTTTACCTATTATACATGTTTCACCAATCACAATTCCTGTTCCGTGATCAATCACAAACGGCACATCGATTTTTGCATTTGGATGAATGTCAATTCCCGTTTTAGAATGGGCATATTCAGAAATGATTCTGGGTAACATTTTAATTTCGAGATTTGAAATTGCGTTAGAAATTCTGTAAAAAGCAATAGCTAAAAATCCAGGATAGGAGTTTATGATTTCCGAAATGCAGTCTGCTGCTGGATCGGTGTCGAAAATTGCTTGCGCATCAAGTTGTAACGAATTGTAAATAGCAGGTATTTGGTAGTATAATGTTTCAGTTAAATTTTTATTGTTGTGAATATTATTTACTCCGATTTTTAGAATTAAATTTTTAAAGTCGAT
>JAYWEG010000029.1:0-2473 GCA_043779445.1 Bacteroidota bacterium | reverse complement strand
AAGTCATTTCCCAATTGTAACGATTGCTTATATTTATGTTTTTCAGCATAGCATTTATAGCTAATGTTGATGGACCATAGGGATTTTCATTTGATCTTAAACGAATTGGGATTAAATTATTATTTCTATCAATTAAATTTTCGGTTTTTGGCACTGCATAACCATCAAATGGAATAATTCCTATGGATGCTAAAGCTAATCCTGTTTGTTTTAACCAATTTCTTCGATTATTCATAATATTAATTTAAAATGTTAAAATTCAATATTTTAAGATCAATTAATAGGTCGATTTTTTTTAAATTTTGTTACAGTAATTCTTTTTTAGTTTCAGATGTGAGAAAATAGAACACCACTCACAAACAATTAAACTTCAATTACAAATGCTTTTTAAACGTTTTCCTTCTGCAGTGTGTTACAGGTTCAAAGTTTTTCCACAGTAAATGAATGGCGTGATTATCTGCTAATTCTGGAGTTCGTATGCAGTTTTGGATTCCTTTTTCGGTGAAAGTAGTGTGCATTTCTTTGAAAAGTATGGCGTGAACTCCTTTATTTTGATATTCTGGATGCACCCCAATTAAATAAAAAGTAACGTCTTTTGAGTTTTTTCTAGCATTCAACATGTGGAAAATTCCAAACGGAAAAAGTTTGCCTTTGGTTTTCTGCAACGCAAGCGAAAAACTTGGCATTACAATAGCAAACGCCACTAAATTTCCGTCTTTGTCTTCGACAAATTTAATATATTCTGGATTGATAAAACTAATGTATTTTTTCTTGAAATATTCTTTTTCGCGTTCAGAAATGGCTACAAATGAAGATAAATTGGCATACGAAGCATTAAACAAATCGAACATTTTATCAACATATGGTAAAACATTTTTTGTTTTTTGGAAATTTAAAGGTTTGAGATTGTAGCGTCTTTTTATTAATTCTTGTGCCTTATCAAACAATTCTAGTTTTACGTTTTTGAAAGGAAATTTATTTTCGAGATATTCTTTTTCAACAACAAAACCCAATTGTTCAAAATGATTAGCATAATAAGGATAATTGTACCAAGTGATCATGGTGCCAATTTCTTCGAAGCCTTCGGTCAAAACACCTACTTTGTCTAGGTTCGAAAATCCCATTGGTCCTTCGACATATTCGAGATTGTTTTTACGACCTAATTCATAAACTTTTTCTAATAATGCTTTTGTAACTTCCACATCATCAATAACATCAAACCAACCAAAGCGAACTTTCTTTTTTTGTTGATTTTTGACTTCGCTCCAATTAATTATTGCTGCGATTCGACCAACAATTTTATTATTTTGATACGCTAAATAAAAATAGGCTTCTGCATTATCGAAAGCTGGATTTTTAGTTTTATCAAACGTTTCGAGTTCATCTGTAATAATAGGGGGAACCCAATATTTATTGTTTTTATATAACGAAAATGGAAATTTTATAAAATCAGTCAATTCTTTTTTAGAAATTGCTTCCTTAATTGAAATCATTATTTACGTTTTTGGAGTTTTTACTTCATCTAAACGTTTTTTAACTTCCGCCTTTTCTTTTGCGTTTTTATCGGATTTGTTTTTGTCAATGTTTTTGATTCGAACTTCTTTATATAATTTATCAAATCTCCAAGAAAGTCCAATTCCTCCAAACACAATCGAAGGAGTATTCTTTGTATTTGTTGTAATTGAGGCGTCAATCTGCATATTTTTATCAAACAAATACGCGATTCCGGTTGCTAAATAAAAATCTTT
Source organism: Bacteroidota bacterium (assembly GCA_043779445.1). Taxonomy (GTDB): domain Bacteria; phylum Bacteroidota; class Bacteroidia; order Flavobacteriales; family Flavobacteriaceae; genus Flavobacterium. The sequence continues at coordinate 725 of JAYWEG010000029.1, read as the reverse complement.
TATCAAATTACTAGTAATTCCTTTATGCTCTAAAAACGCAGACCAATGGTCATCAAACCCTTTAGTATAAGTGACTACATAACCCAAGGTTGGGTTGAATGTCCCAATGTTATCATAGAAAATATTTGTTACAAAAACATTACTTCCGGGAAATTGATTTTGAGTGATCAACATCACTTTTGGCGAAATGGATTTATTTAGTGTCGAATTAAAATCATTTCCACTGGAGTTGAAATTCATTCCAGCAAATAATGAAACCGAAGGCAACAAACTTTTCCATTTGAATTTGTGATTGGCAGCATAACTATAGATGTTTGGAGTGTCGTCCAATCTTTTGTAGGGATCATAAAGCAAATATTTTGCGCCTAAGCCAAGTTTTTTAAATCCACTTCTACTAAAATTAGAATAAGATGATTCAAATTTATCTGCTTGATATTGCAAATTTCCGATAAATTCTAACTGTTCTTTTAAAAAACCATATCGAAGCACTAACTCGGTTCCGTATCCTGGAATGCTATATTTCAAAAAAGGATCATTTTCTTTGATTTTATATAGTCCAGCTTCAATTTGAAGAATCGTTTTTCCCACAGCAAAAGCCGACATTGATTCGCCTGGACGATTTGAATTGATTAAATCTGTGAACTGTGCGGATATTGAATTTATTGATAAAACCAATAATAAAGTAGTTATTATACGTAACCTATTCATAATTTCTATTTTGAATT
>JAYWEG010000028.1:0-2488 GCA_043779445.1 Bacteroidota bacterium | reverse complement strand
TTTAATCTACTTAATTCCGTTTTATATTTAATTAAAGAAGCTACATCTATATTGGTTTTATTTATTTCGTCGAGTAAATTGGTCACTTTTTGTCTTTCTACAATTAAATCTGTTTTTAAGGTAGAATTTTCTAAAATTGCTAAATTTAAAGAATCTTTAGATTTTTTTAGTTCAACTACAATATTTTGTTTTTCAATATTTAAAAACTGACTAGATTTTTGAAAATCATTATAATTTTTGTAGGAAAAAGCGATGCAAGAAAATAAAGCAATGGCAAGAAAACTAGAAATTAATTTTTGAGATGGAAAACCTTTAAATACTTTCATAAAATAATGTTTTTAAAAATCAACATGTAATAGTAAGTAAGGTAGCACATCAAATTTAAAAACAAAAACTAAATAAAAATTAATAAATCGATAAAGTGCTATTTAAACTTGATGAAATGCATAAATATGCAAAATTTAATACTTTTGATATTTAAATCTAACTGTAATATTTTAATGCATTAACTAAATATTGTTAGAAGGTTAATGCATAGTCTAAAATAGATTATTTAACAATCTCGATTAAAAAAAATTTAATAATTTGTTTTCTCATAATCAAAAAGGTTTAATCAAATTTTAAAATAAATTCATCAAACTTTATTAACTTTGACAACTTTCCAAATATTACAATGCTCAAAACTGGTTTTCAAAAATACATCAATAATTTTCGTGGTTTTTCCAGAGAAATCTGGATATTGGCAATCGTAACTTTCATTAATCGAGCTGGTGTCATGGTTGTTCCATTTTTGTCGAAATATTTGAAAGAAAATCTGCATTTTTCCTACTCCGAAGTAGGCTGGATTATGGTTGGTTTTGGTATTGGGTCGGTTTGCGGATCTTGGCTTGGAGGTAAATTATCTGACAAAATTGGGTTTTACAAAATTATGCTTTTTAGTCTTTTTGTAAGCGGAATTATTTTAATTTTATTACAATTTATAACCTCGTTCTGGGGTTTGGTTTTCGGATTATTTGTTTTGATGCTCCTTGCTGATATGTTTAGACCAGCCATGTTTGTTGCGATTGGTGCCTATGCAAAACCCGAAAATCGAACTCGAGCCTTAACTTTAGTTCGATTAGCAATTAACCTTGGTTTTTCTGCTGGACCAGCACTTGGGGGTTTAGTAATTATGTCTATTGGTTACGGTGGACTTTTTTGGATTGATGGTTTGACTTGCATCATTTCTATTGTAACATTTGGAATTTTGGTCAAAGAAAAAAAGAAATTTATTGATTCCGAAATAGAAACAGTAACTATTGCAGAAGTAAATTCGGTTTTTCGAGACAAGCCTTTTTGGGTATTTTTATTAGCATGTTTCATTTCGGGCGTATTATTTTTTCAACTTTTCACAACTATACCGTTATACCATCATATACAATTCGGCTTGACAGAATTTCAAACCGGATTGCTAATTACGCTAAATGGCTTGATGATTTTCTTTCTAGAAATGCCATTTGTTAGTTATATTGAACGTAAAAAAATTAGTAAACTAAAAGTTTGTGGTTGGGGTTTATTAATGATGACAATTAGTATAGCTTTATTAATGATAAACAATTGGTCGGGAATTCTTGTTATAATGATGGTTTTTATGACCATTGGAGAAATGTTTGTATTTCCTTTTTCGAATTCGTTTGCTATATCTCGAGCACCAAAAGGTCATGAAGGCAGGTATATGGCAATTTTTACAATGAGTTTTAGTTGCGCACATATTATGAGTTCGAAATCTGGAATGGATATTATTTCACATTTTGGCTATCAAACCAACTGGTTTTTGATGACAATTCTTGGTTTAATAAGCGTTGGACTGATTATTTGGGTTGTGAAATTGGTAAATGAAGAGCAAATACATCATTGGCGAAGTAAAAAAATTAAAAAGTAAATCATTTATTCTTAATCAATTTATTAGCTATAATAATGAGCTGTTCTTTATTATCTTCAACAAATGCCAAACCAGCTTGAATGAGTTCTTGAATATTTTTTTTGGTCGTATCATCCATTTCTGGAGATGCATTTTTTAGACTTGGCATCAATCTATGGTAATTTTGATAATTAGTTTGTCCAAGTGTTTCATACATTTTTTGCAAATGATAGTCGACAGTTTCCACATTTGATGAAAGTAAAATATCTATTAGTGGCGAAATCCATTTTAACTTTCCAGCATTGTCAAAATCTTCAAAATGATATGGTTTTAAGACTGTTCCCGTTCCTACCGAAACTATTATCATATCGTTTATAGTTGGATAATTACTTTTGTTTTCGTCTTTGGTAATATCTTGAAATGGTATTTTTCTTGCTTCGGCATAAGCACAAAGCGCAGGATTGTTAGCATAAACTCCTCCATCTATAAGAGTAAATTCTTGATTATAAAGTGATCTTATTTGTGCTGGTTCAAAATAAGTTGGCGCTGCCGATGTGGCTCTGCAAACATCTTTGGCATAAAAATTTT
>JAYWEG010000027.1:0-6228 GCA_043779445.1 Bacteroidota bacterium | reverse complement strand
TTCCGTACCTAAACAGAAATTTAAAATCAGATACAATATCTTACATAAAATCTTGGGCTACGTTACTTGAGGATCAATTACTTGATAAAATTGAGTTGCCGAGTATTGAGGTAATGATTGCGACAAAAGAATTGGTTTAATTTTGCTTATTTGCGATTATATTCAAATTCATTTTTACATTGTCAGATAAAACAATGCTGTTTCCGCCAACTTTAAAATTACGGCGGTTGATTTCGAAATTACATTTTAAATTTAGAATATTTTCTTTTTCGATTGCAATCAATTCAAATTTTATAATTTTGGAGATGCCTTTTATAGTTAAATTTCCTTCAACGTTGTAACGATTTAATCGTGTCGCTTTTTCTATTTTTGTTGATTTAAAAGAAATTAAAGGAAATTTTTCGACATCGAAATATTCTTCTTTTCGTAAATGTTTATCACGAGCAGTATTGTCAGTATTTACAGAAGTTGAATTTACGGTAACGTCAATTTCGCTCGAAGAAAGATTTTTAACATCGAAAATTATGTTGCCTTTTAACCCCGAAAAATTCCCGTTTACGTTTAATCCAATGTTTTTAATAACAAAACTAATTTTGCTGTTTTCATTATTTGCAATAAAATTTTGAGCCATGATTGAATTTGTTATAAATAAAAAAATTAAAATTTTAATAAACTTCATTTGATAATTATTTACGGTTTTCAAGAAATAAATAAAATTGAACTCCAAATAAAATCGATGCTATCACCAAATGTATGGGCTGCGAAGTATAAGGAAAATGGAGATAATACATTGCCATTCCTGTCAAAATTTCGATTCCAATTAATCCAATAATAAGATTTATTTTCTGAAAACCGAGATTTAATTTTCTATTTCTGAAGAATAAAAATCCATTTAAGCCAAGAATTAAAAGTGAAAACGAACGATGAATAAAGAATGTAATTTGAGGATTTTCTAACACTTTTTCCATTTGACTATATCCTAAAATTTTGACCATATCGTCAACATATTGTCTAACTTGCGTTCCCAGAATTATTTGAAAAAAGGTTAAAATCAAAGTCAGTTTTACGATATTCTTAAATTTTGTATCATTATACAAAATTGCTACTTTTCCTGATGCTGTTTTAACGATGTAAAGCAAAACAGCTACAATAATCAAAGCCACAATCATGTGAATTGTTATTTTCACTGGATTTAAAACCGAATACACAACTCTTGCACCTAACCAACCTTGAAAACCCATCAAAAAGACTGATAACCAAGAAAATAAAGTAATCTTTTTGTTGGTTTTCCAATACCAAAAAGATAAAACTGCCATGGCAAAAACTGCTATTCCTGCCAAAGCTCCAACAAGTCTGTTTAGGTATTCTATCCAAGTTTCAACAGCGTTAAAAATGGCATAATCGTGTTTAGTATAAGGGCGAAATTGGCTTTCATCGAATGTTTCTTTAGACTTAAAATCAGTTATAGCAACTAATAATTTTTCCTCTTTTATAATGACTTGATCTTCGGAATATTTGTGATTTGGAGTCCAAAGTAATTCTTTGATATCGATTGGCGGAATGTAATATCCGAAACATTTTGGCCAATCTGGACAACCCATCCCAGAACCTGTCATGCGAACCATTGCGCCAGCAACGATTACTAAATAAACTAAGAACAAGGAAATTTTTGCGGTTTTGAGAAACATTATAATTTTTATATAAAATTAAGTTTTTGGTTTTTATAATGTATTAAAACAAAAGTTAAACCTTTATTAATCCAAGTTTTTCACCTCTTTTCAATACAAACTCATAAGCCGATTGATATTCGTTAGGAATTTCTCCTTCCAAAATAGCTTCTTTAACTGCTTCTTTTAAAATACCGATTTCTTTAGAAGGTTTCAAATTGAAAATCTCCATAATTTCCTCGCCAGAAATTGGTGGTTGAAAGTTTCGAACAGAATCTCGTTCTTCGACTTCAATAATTTTTTGTCGTACAATTTCAAAATTGCCATGGTATTTTTTGAATTTTGAAGGATTTTTGGTTGTAATATCCGCAGCGCACAAAGTCATCAGACTCTCGACATCTTCTCCAGCATCAAAAACTAATCTTCGAACAGCTGAATCTGTCACTAAATCTTGCGAAAGAACAATGGGTCTCGAACTCATCATAACCATTTTCTGAACGAATTTCATTTTGTTATTCAAAGGCATTTTTAGCCTTTCGAAGATTTTTTTCGCCATTTTCCCACCCAGGAACTCGTGTCCATGAAACGTCCAACCTTGTTTTTTATTGAACTTTTTGGTTGGTGCTTTGCCAATATCGTGCAGTAATGCAGCCCAACGCAACCAAACATCATCGGTATTTGGGCATATATTATCTACAACTTCAAGCGTGTGATAAAAATTGTTTTTGTGAGTATGACCTTCAATTTCTTCAACATTGTTCAAAGCAGTTAACTCTGGAAGAATTAAATCCAACAAGCCAGTTTTGTATAATAATAGAAATCCGATAGATGGTTTGGCAGTCGAAAGAATTTTATTTAATTCATCGACAACTCGTTCACCCGAAATAATGTTAATTCTTTCGGCATTTTTAGCAATCGAATTCAAAGATTTCAATTCTATATCAAAATCTAATTGTGTTGCAAACCTTATGCCGCGGAGCATTCGTAATGGATCATCAGAAAAAGTGATATCTGGATCGAGTGGTGTCTTTATGATTTTATTTTCGAGATCGATTAATCCATTAAATGGATCTAATAATTCGCCATAGCTGTCTTTATTTAATGAAATTGCCAGAGCGTTTATCGTAAAATCTCGTCGGTTTTGGTCGTCTTCTAAACTTCCATTTTCGACAATGGGATTTCTAGATGCAAAATCATAGCTTTCTTTTCTGGCTCCAACAAATTCAATATCAATGCCTTCAAAATTCAACATTGCAGTTCCGTAAGTTTTAAAAACTTGTACTTTTGGATTTCTTGGCAACATTGATGAAACTTTTAAAGCCAATTCAATTCCAGAACCAACTGCAACAATGTCAATATCTTTTTTGAAATCTCTTTCTAGAATTAAATCACGAACAAACCCCCCAATTACATAACTTTCAAGATTTAACTCTTGTGATGCTTTTGAAACTGTTTCGAAAATTTTATTGTTTAATGATTGTTTGTAGTTCATTTTAAAGATTTAAAGTTTAAAATTTAAAGTCAATAACTGAAAACTGAAAACTGCAACTGAAAACTTATTTACGTATAACTTTAACCTGATTATCCAAAGCTATTTTAATTATTGTCGAAGGATTTCCACACTTTTTTTCTTGAGACAAATTTACAACATAGTCCACGCCATTTATAATTTCTTTAGAGATTTCTTTGAAAGTATTTGGTGTTGGTTGCCCAGAAATATTTGCTGAAGTTGAAACTAATGGTTTTCGCATTTTTTCCATGAGTTTGTAACAAAATGGTTCTTTTACGATTCTAATCCCAAGCGTATTATCGGATGCTATAATATTTGCTGCAACATTTCGGGGTTTGTCCAGAATTAGAGTGGTTGGTTTTTCGGATAAATCAATGATTTGCCAAGCTACTTCTGGAATATCTTTAAAAACATTATACATCATTTTTTCGCTATTCATCAAACAAATCATGCTTTGGGTTTCAGCTTTTTTTTTGAGAGCATAAATTTTTGCAACAGCTTCATTATTTGTGGCATCACAACCAATTCCCCAAACGGTATCTGTTGGATAAAGTATAATTCCACCATTTTTTATTACTTCGTATGCGTTGTGAATTTCCTGATTAATATCCATTGTTTAATACTTATTTAAAATTTCAATAATTTCGTTAACTTCGTTATCAGTCATAATTTGACTCATTGGTAAACTCAAAACTTCGTTATGAATTTGCTCCGAAATTGGAAAATTCAAATGATTAAAGTTCGGATAACAATCTTGTTTATGAGCAGGAATTGGATAATGAATCAAGGTTTGAATATTGTTTTTTGATAAATATTCTTGCAAATTATCACGGTTTTGCGTTCGAATAACAAATAAGTGCCAAACATGTTCTTGCTCATTTTCAGGATAAATTGGTAAAATTATTTTTGAATTTTGTATCTCTTGACAATATTTTTTTGCAATTTCTCTTCGGCAAATATTTTCCGAATCCAAATAGTTTAATTTTACATTTAGAATGGCAGCTTGAATTTCGTCTAATCTAGAATTCAGACCTTGCAAAACGTTTACATATTTTTTATTGGAACCATAGTTGGCTAATGTTCTAATGGTTTTTGCCAACAAATCGTCATTGGTCGCAACTGCTCCAGCATCGCCCAAAGCACCAAGGTTTTTGGTTGGATAAAAGCTAAATGCCGCGGCATCACCTAGATTTCCAGTTTTAATTTTTTGAAATTCTGCTCCAATTGCCTGAGCGTTGTCTTCGATAATTTTCAAGTCATATTTTTTTGCTAATGCAATTAAATTATTCGAAAAACAAACTTGTCCATACAAATGAACAATCATAATGGCTCGAGTTTTTGATGTAATTGAGCCTTCTATTTTTGAAATATCAATATTGTAATTATCAATGTTTGGTTCTACAAAAACAGGTTTCAAATTATTGTCAGTTATCGCCAAAACCGATGCGATGTAGGTATTAGAAGGAACGATAATTTCATCATTTTTTTTAAAAAATCCAAGTTCCATGTATGCTTTTATTATTAATCGCAAGGCATCGAGACCATTTGCAACTCCAATTACATTTTTTGTTGCAAGGTATGTAGCCAGTTTTTTTTCAAAATCTTGGACTTCAGTTCCCAATAAATACCAACCAGACCTGAAAGTTTGAAGCATTTTGACTTCAATTTCGGCTTGATGTTTTAAGTTTATTTTTTTTAAGTCTAAAAAATGTATCACAATAGATGGTAAACTATATTTTAGCAAAGATATTTATTTGAAGTTAGAAAATAGAATTTAGTAAATCATAAATTTAACTTAACAATTTTATTATATTTGCTTTTTAAACAAAATTCAATGCTCAACGGAAAATCGATTTTAATTACTGGAGGAACCGGTTCGCTAGGTAAAGAACTAACGAGAGTAATTTTTACTAATTTCCCAAAAGTTAAAAAAGTTGTTATTTATTCTCGCGATGAACAAAAACAATATCAAATGGCACAAGAATTTCCTGAATCGGATTTTCCTGCAATTCGTTATTTTATTGGTGATGTTCGAGATTTAGAACGATTGAAACGTGCTTTTAACGAAATAGATTATGTCATTCATGCAGCTGCAATGAAGCATGTTCACATTGCAGAACACAACCCAGATGAATGTGTGAAAACCAACGTTGAAGGCTCGCAAAATATAATAGAAGCATGTTTTTTGTCAAATGTTTCTAAAGTTATTGCGATATCATCAGACAAGGCTTGTTCACCAATAAATGTTTATGGAGCTACAAAATACATTTCAGAAAAGCTTTTTATAGACGCAAATCGTTACTCTGACAGTTCAGAAAAGATTTTTTCGGTTATTAGATTTGGAAATTTAATGGAATCTTCGGGTTCTGTGATACCATTTTTTGTAAGAAAAAAGAAAGATGGTTTTTTGCCAATTTCGGATCCAAAAATGACAAGATTTAATATATCTATTCAGGAAGCTTCAAAAATGGTGTTACAAATTCTAGAAAATGCCTGGGGCTCAGAAATTTTTGTTCTTAAATCACCGTCTTATCAAATTTTAGATTTAGCAAAAGCAATTGATGAAAATTGCAAAATTCAAATTATTGGAGCAAAATCTGTTGAAAAAATTCATGAAGAATTAGTCAATTCATTTGAATCTAAATCAACCTATGATCTTGGAAAAATGTTTGTGATTTTACCAAATAAATTAAAATGGAATTTAAGTGAATACATTAAAAAATTTAATGGAGTTGCCGTGGAACAGGGTTTTAATTATTCTTCTGGTGAGAATAAAGAATGGGAATCTGTAGAAACTTTGAAATCATTGATAAAAGAAAATATAAATACCAATTTTAGTTTATAGTGTTTTATTTATTGCTTTAATCTAAAAACAAATTTTCAAAATACTTTTAAAAAGATATGAATTATAAAAAGATAGTTTTATTAGTAACTCAAGATCACGGCGGTGCTGGAGAAGTAATCTATAAAATTGCAAGATTACTAAAAGGCGAAGGTCATCAAGTTATTCTGCTTGTTAAATATAAAACTAAAAATGATGATTTCATATTA
>JAYWEG010000026.1:0-2501 GCA_043779445.1 Bacteroidota bacterium | reverse complement strand
TCGAAAGTAGGATCGTTATCTGAACAAATTAAAGCCATCGAAAACGAAAAAATTTTAAAACTCGAGCAAGCCCGAAATAAAATTAAACAAGCCACGCTAAAAGTAAAAAGCGATAGTATGGATTTAGTTGCGGTTCGCACGCAACTCAAAATTGCCAATACACAATTTAATCGCGCCGTTCAATTGCATAAAGAAGGCTTGAAACCCTTGACTGATGTTGAAGAAAAACGACTAAAATTACAAGAAGTCGATGCAAAAATAATCACTCAGGACAATAAATTCATGACTAGCAAAAACGAATTTATTAATGCAAAAGTCGAAATAAATAGAATTTCGGCTGAATATGCGGAGAAATCTTCTAAAGCACAAAGTGATCAATTCACAGCCATGAGCAACCAGTATGACACGGAAGCACAGGTCAACAAACTAGAAAATCAATATGCGAATTACAATATTCGAAACGGTTTATATTATATTAAAGCACCACAAAATGGCTATGTTAACAGAGCGTTGCAATCCGGTTTAGGTGAAACCATTAAAGAAGGAACGGCCATTGTGAGCATTATGCCAACTAATTATGAAATTGCAGTAGAAACTTTTGTAGATCCAATAGATTTACCATTAATTAGTAAAGGCGAAAAGGTAAGAATTTGGTTCGATGGCTGGCCAACAATTGTTTTTTCGGGATGGCCAGATATGTCGTTTGGGACTTTTGGAGGAGAAATTGTTGCCATAGAAACATTCATAAGCGAAAACGGAAAATACCGAGTTTTGGTAGCTCCTGACAATTCGGAGGCAAAATGGCCAAAACAATTGAGTATTGGCTCTGGAGCACAAACCATAGCATTGCTGAATAACGTTCCCGTTTGGTTCGAAATTTGGAGAACTTTGAGTGGTTTTCCTCCAAATTATTATAAAACGAAAGAGAAAAAAGAGAAGAAATAATTATTAGCCACTAATTCACGAATTAATTTAAAATTCGTGAATTAGTGGCAAAAAAAAACCAATATGAAAAACCTTTTTTTTATAATCTTGATTTTTAGTTCTAAATCCTTCGGGCAAGAAAAACCGAACGAATTAACCTATAATGAATATTTAGGTTATGTAAAAAAGTTTCATCCATTGGTAAAAACGGCTAATTTAGAATTATCAAGAGCGCAAGCCAATTTAATGATGGCTCGCGGCGGATTTGATCCGAAAATAGAAGTCGACTTTGATAAAAAACAATTCAAAAATTCTCAATATTATTCGGTTTTGAATTCTAGTTTTAAGATCCCCACTTGGTACGGAATTGAGCTTAAAGCAGGATTTGATCAAAATGAAGGCATATTTTTAAATCCAGAAAACACAGTTCCAAATCCAGGATTGACTTCATTTGGAATTAATATTCCACTAGGTCAAGGAATGCTCATTAACCAACGAATGGCAGATTTGAGAAAAGCAAAACTTCAAATAAAACTAAGTAATGAAGACAGAAAATTACAAGCCATTTTGGTTTTATATGATGCATCGCTAGCTTATTTTAATTGGAAAAAAAAATTTAATGAAGTTAAATTGTATGAGAATTATACAACAAATGCACAAATTCGTTTTAACGGAATAAAAAAATTGATTGAACAAGGCGATAAACCAGCAATTGATAGTACTGAAGCAGGAATTATAGTAAAAAATAGGGAGTTGAATTTAGAAGATGCTAAGTTGAAATTCATGAAATCTAAATTGGAATTATCTAATTTTTTGTGGTTAGAAAATAATATTCCGTTAGAACTTTCAGAAACTTTAATTCCTGAGGAAAAATTAGGCAACACAATTCAAGAAACTTTGCAAACTAATGAATTGACAAATCAAAATTTTTCGATACAAAATCATCCTAAAATTAGTGCTTTACAAAGTAAAATTGACATTTTGAATGTGGAACGAAAACTAAAAGCTAATTTATTATTGCCAAAAATCGATGTTGGCTACTCCTATTTGTCCGAGCCAAGTTACATCAATAATTATAAATTCGAGAATTACAAAATTGGTTTAAATGCAAGTTTTCCTATTTTACTTCGCAAAGAACGTGGCAATTTGAAACTTTCAAAATTTAAAATTCAAGAAACAGAATTTGCTCTTGAATTGGAAAAAATACAATTGACTAACAAAATTAATGCCCAAAAATTTGAAATAAACTCTTTAATTAAACAAAAGAAAATAATTGATGATTTAGTAAAAGACAATCAAATCATGTTATCCTCCGAGGAGAGATTGTTTTCGTTTGGCGAAAGTTCCTTGTTTTTAATAAATTCTAGAGAAAACAATTTGGTTGCTGCTCAACTTTCTCAAATTGGATTAGAGAATAGGTTTTATATTTCGAATTCAGAATTATTTAAGGTAATGGCAAATCCGGATTAAAAAAATAATTTCAATTTCAAAAAACAACTTTAAAAATCAAAAGGCAAAGTGTGTAGAATTAAAATTGATTTTTTAAATTGACTTTTGAAATTGACTTTTGAAATTGA
>JAYWEG010000025.1:0-2503 GCA_043779445.1 Bacteroidota bacterium | reverse complement strand
CAAATTTAAAATAATTTTTTTAAAACCTTTTTGGGTAAAATTCTTATAATATTTTTGCCACACTCTTTGTTTTTTTATTTTTATTTATTCCAAAGTTTTTTTACATAATTTTTCAAACAAAAAGGGATAAATAGGATAGGTTTTTTTAGGAGCGTTTATTTATAAAAAAACGAGATGCAAATAATCGTATCTCGTTTTTTTTACATGAACTCAAAAATTTAGATCTAATGGTCTTGTGGTGTATTTGTATTGTTTAACCTTTCTGTTTGTAAGAGCAACTATGAAGCTTCTAAAAGATATCATTTTTAGAAACTTTTATTTCTTTGATGTAAAAAAATCGCTTCGATTTCTCGAAACGTTTCTCCATTCAAAACAAAAAATTAGGTTAGTTACCCAATGTAATTGGGTACGAAATTCCGTTTATAGTAAAAATGGCTTGATTGTCGCAAGTTCCATTTCCATAATCTAACGTTGCAGTATTTGTATTTCTAACAAAAGTAATAATACCCTGAGAAAGCACACTGTTTGTTGGTGAGCACGCAAATTTTACGATAATTGGACTAGTAATGGTGCTTGTCTGTATAGTTGTATTTGGAAAAGTTGTTGTCCAATTTCCAGTTACGCTATATACATTATCTGTCCAATCTGTAGTAGTATTGTAGCCAGCAATGATCTCGCTTGTTCGAGTTCCATTTCTAGAAACTACTCTTCCATCTGGCAAAATAATATTTAAATTCATAGTCATAACCCAGATTGGATGACTAGGTGATGCAGCAGTTGCTGCTGTCATAGTTCTAACAAATACTTTTGTACCTTCAATTTTTCGAAAATTATGATAAAAATTATCAAAAGTACAATTAATTGTATGTGTGGTTGCATTTGGATCATAAACAAAAGTGAAAATTAGTTTTCCTTTCAGGATATTTCCGTTTGGCATTGGACAACCTGTTGTCCCAAAATCAATAGTTTTTACAACAGTACTTCCCACACTAGGTGTTGTTCCTGGGGCAGGAACTCTTGTAACGATGGCACAAGTTGGTAAAAATGGTGTAGCAATAGCAACTGATTTTCCCGAAAATCCTTCAGAAACATTCAACTGATCTTCGGCAACTTTAGATACATCATCGTTCGAGGCATCTACTTTAGCATTAATTCCTGCTTCTTCGGCAGTAATTGTTGACTGATCACTTTCTCCTTTATCTTTTGAACAACCAATAGTCATTAAAGACAAAACTAATCCGAGCATTAAAATTTTTCTTTTCATAATAGGTATAATTTATTAGGGTTTTTAATTAAGACGAATATAAATATAAAAGGTTTAATTTAAATTTAAAAATTTCTAAACTTTAACATTTGCAACTCAAAACATTATGAAGTACCTTTGAGGAATCAATGAATATTTCTTCGCTAATAAAACAACCGATTCAATTAGAAATGGAGCTTTTCGAAAAAAAGTTCTATGAATCGATGTCGTCTCAAATTGCTCTTCTTAATCGCATAACCTATTATATTGTAAACCGAAAAGGAAAACAAATGCGACCCATGTTTGTTTTTTTAACTGCAAAAATGCTTGCAAATGGTAGCGTTAATGAGCGAACGTATCGGGGCGCATCAGTTATCGAGTTAATACACACGGCTACTTTAGTTCATGATGATGTTGTGGATGACAGTAATCGACGTCGAGGATTTTTTTCTATAAATGCTCTTTGGAAAAATAAAATTGCGGTTTTAGTTGGCGATTATCTACTCTCAAAAGGGTTATTGCTTTCTATTGACAATGGAGATTTCGATTTGTTAAAAATAATTTCGGTTGCGGTTCGCGAAATGTCTGAAGGTGAATTGCTTCAAATTGAAAAAGCTCGAAGATTAGACATAACCGAAGCCATTTACTACGAAATTATTCGAAAAAAAACAGCAACGCTAATCGCCTCTTGCTGTGCACTTGGAGCAAAATCTGTTATTGAAGATGAATTTCAGGTTGAAAATATGCGCAAATTTGGGGAATTAATCGGAATGGCATTTCAGATAAAAGATGATTTATTCGATTATTCCGAAGAAGCTATTGGAAAACCAACCGGAATTGATATCAAAGAACAAAAAATGACTTTACCATTGATTCATGTTTTGAACAATTGTACTGCTAAAGAAAAATCTTGGCTCATAAATTCTATCAAAAACCACAACAAAGACAAAACCCGCGTCAAAGAAGTTATAAAATTTGTGATTTCGAATAATGGGTTAGCTTATGCCGAAAATAAAATGGAAGAATATCAGCAAGATGCTCTTCTCCTTCTTGAAAATTACCCAAAATCTGATTACAAAGACTCTTTGATTTTGATGGTAAATTATGTTATTGAACGAAAAAAATAGTTTATTTCAACTTCAAAAGTCAATTTCAAAAATCAATTTCAATTTCAAAAAAAATAAAAAAATAAAAGCATGCAACCTTTTTGCAACCTTTCTCGTCTATGCTAATAGAAGTCTTTTATGAATTTAATTTTCT
>JAYWEG010000024.1:0-2511 GCA_043779445.1 Bacteroidota bacterium | reverse complement strand
ACTAATTCACCAAAAATTTGCGAAGTCTAATATTCTAACAATCAATTTAATTATCTTTGCATTTTAAAATAAAAAAATGTCCCAAAACGTTACGCCTTATAAAAATTCTGAACTCGGAAAAAAAGAACAAGTTGCTCAAATGTTCGACACTATTTCTGGAAACTACGACAGTCTAAATCGCGTAATTTCTTTTGGAATTGATATTAAATGGCGAAAGAAAGTACTGAAGTTGGTTTCAGACAAAAATCCAAAAACAATTTTAGATATTGCAACAGGAACAGGAGATTTGGCAATTTTAATGACAAAAACCTCTGCAGAAAAAATAATAGGATTAGATATTTCGGCAGGAATGCTAGAAGTTGGACAACAAAAAATCAACGCTAAACATCTAGAAAAAAAAATAGAAATGGTTTTGGGCGATTCGGAAAAAATGCCTTACGAAGATCAAACTTTTGATGCAATTACCGTTGCTTTTGGAGTTCGAAATTTCGAAAATCTCGAAAAAGGTTTGACAGAAATCCTTCGAGTTTTGAAACCAAACGGTATTTTCGTAATTCTCGAAACGTCTATTCCGGAAAAAACACCCTACAAACAAGGATATAAATTCTACTCAAAAAACATCCTTCCAATTATCGGAAAATTATTTTCTAAAGACAATGTTGCCTACGGATATTTGTCGGAATCCGCATCTTTTTTTCCATATGGCGAGGCATTGAACAATATTTTACGAAAAATTGGGTTTATAGATGTAGTGGCAATGCCTCAAACTTTTGGTGTAGCAACCATTTATTCGGCATCTAAAAAATAATTATGAAGAAGTATATTCTATTTATCTTCCTGCTTTGCTCCGTTTTTTCTAATGCGCAGTTTAGGAAAAACATGTTCAGTAAAAACCCAATAACCAATCTTGAAAATTGGGATAAACAGCGAATTTCTTATGGTTTTTATTTAGGTTTTAACAATTATGACTACAAATTCGAATATAAAACCGTTGGAAAAGACATTCAAGTCATCGGTACAACAGGGTTTAATGTCGGAATTATTGCAAATTTACGCCTAAGCGAATATTTCGATTTGCGTTTTGAACCTGGTTTAAGTTTTACTACGCGTGATCTATATTATCCAGATTTTCCTTTGCAAAAAGATTTTTTACGAGAAGTGAAATCCACCTACATTAACTTTCCTTTTTTATTAAAATTTTCTGCTTTAAGAACAGGTAATATTCGTCCCTATTTATTGGGTGGCGTTTCAACCACACTCAATTTAGGAAGTAACGAAAAAGTTGTAGATGATAATTTACAAGGTATTTTTAGATCAACAAAATTTAATAATAATTATGAAGTTGGTTTTGGATTGGATTTATATTTAGAATATTTTAAATTTTCGCCATCAATTAGAGGCGTTTTTAGTCTAAATGATGAATTAGTTAGAGATAACGATCCAAATAGCCCATGGACATCGAACATTTCTGCGATGAAAAGTCGCGGAGTATTTGTGAATTTTACTTTTCATTAAATGAAAAAAATTGAACATATTGGCATTGCGGTTAAAAGTCTTGAAGAATCGAATTTGCTTTTTGAAAAACTGCTTGGCACACCTCCATATAAACAAGAAGAAGTGGAAAGCGAAAGTGTGAAAACTTCTTTTTTCATGAACGGACCTAATAAAATAGAACTTCTCGAAGCCACAAATCCAGAAAGTCCTATTGCAAAATTTCTTGAAAAAAAAGGCGAAGGAATTCATCACATTGCATTTGATGTGGATGATATATTTTCTGAAATTCAAAGACTCCAATTAGAAGGGTTTGTAATTTTAAATGAAACTCCCAAAAAAGGCGCTGATAATAAACTAGTTGCCTTTTTGCATCCAAAATCCACAAATGGTGTTTTGATAGAATTATGTCAAGAAATTGTTTAACTATCAGAATAATTCTTAAATCTACACAAGAAATAGTTGCAACAAACTAAAAATAGTAGTAATATTGCACCTCAAAAAGGTCCTATAGCTCATTCGGTTAGAGCAACTGACTCATAATCAGTAGGTGCTTGGTTCGATTCCAAGTGGGACCACAATTTTATAAATTATTTTAATAACTAAATTAAAATTCAAAAGATAAATTAATCTCCCAAAATTTTTTTTATTTGATTTTTTTTGTATGTTTACATCTCATAATCTTTTGCTATGAAGTTACTTTTAAAATACATTTTTATACTCGGCGCAGTTTTTGTGAATTTAACTACATACGCAGCAAATCCACCAAATCCAGGAGTTGTTCCTGGTCCAGGAGTTCCAATAAATGGTAATATATGGGTTTTGGTCGTACTATCAATAATGTACGGAATATATAAAATTTACAAATTCAATAGAAAAAAGAAGCCGTCTCATAACTGAGGCGGTTTTTTTATGATTTACTTGGAAGTTAAATAATTAATTTGTATATTTATAGTGTTGATATACAGATAATTGATATGAATTTCAGAGACTATAATCAAAGACAAACGGCCTTATTTC
>JAYWEG010000023.1:0-6267 GCA_043779445.1 Bacteroidota bacterium | reverse complement strand
CAAAAGAGCCAGAGGATTAATGGTTCGATATATTCTAGATACTAACGCTGAAACAATAGAAGATTTAAAATCATTCGATTATGAAAATTACCGATTTGATTCCAATTTATCAAAAGATAATAATTTAGTTTTTACCAGATGATTTATTTCTGCAAAATTATTATATTTACAAGAATATTAATTAGCCAAAAAAATGAGAAAAAGTTTAATTATTGCTGGAATTCTTGCTTCAACAAGTATTTTCGCACAAGACGATTTAATAAAAAAAGTCATCGGAAATGCCTCGATTCAATCTAAATTTATTTTTAAAGATGTAATTGATTTAGACAGAACTTCAGTAAAAAATCAAGGTTCTGCGGGAACTTGCTGGAGTTTTTCAGGAAATTCTTTTATAGAATCAGAAATGATTAGAATGAAGAAAAAACCAGTCGATATTGCCGAAATTTTTACTGCAAGACAAGTCTATTTAAGCAAAGCAAGAAATTATATTCTTCTTGGAGGAAATATGGGATTGGGAGATGGAGCAGAATTACACGATGTAATGAACATTATCCGAAAAAACGGGGCTATGCCTCAATCTGCATACATGCTAGATGATTATGGAAAAGGTACCGTTAAATCTGGCGAAATGCAAAAGAAAATTAAAGAAATTTTAGATACATTCTTGAAAAATCCAAATAACAAAAGCGCCACTTGGGTAAAAGATATTAGCAATTATATGGATTCTCAAATGGGAAAAATTCCAGAAAAATTTGATTTTGAAGGAAAATCATATACACCACAAACATTTGCAAAAGAAGTAATTGGTATTAATGCCAATGATTACATAGAAATATCGAATTATAAAGATAATCCATATTATGAGAAAATGGTACAACCCGTTTCTGATAACTGGAGTGGTGATCAATTGTACAATGTGCCTATGAACACTTTAACCGATGCTGTCGATAATGCTTTAGCAAAAGGGTTTACAGTTGGTTGGGCAACAGATGTTTCGGAGCCTTATTTTTCTTGGAGAAATGGTGTAGCAATCGTTCCGAATGTCGATGATTTGTATAATATTACAGATGAGCAAAAGAAAACTTTTTTCGATGGTCCTTCAAAAGAAAAAGAAATATCCGAAGACATGAGACTTGACGGATTATATACTATGTACACCACAGATGATCATGGAATGCACATTGTAGGAAAAGCAAAAGATCAAAACGGAAAAGAATATTACAAAGTAAAAAACTCTTGGGGCGAAACCAATGATTATAAAGGATATTTGTATGTTACTAAAACTTTCGTTCAACTAAAAACTACGGCTTTGATGTTGAACAAAAACTCTTTAACAAAAGAGTTACGTTCAAAATTGAAGGTTTAATTTTTCGATTTACTTATAAAAAAACTCCAAAATAATATTTGGAGTTTTTTGCTTTACAATAAATCGTGTTCAGTTTGTAAATTAATTCTAGCGCTTGATTCAAATTTTTGAAAAAAATAATCAGTTTTAAAGATTTTCTCCATAGCTAGAAAGTGTTTCAACACTTTTTTTCGACCAGGATTATAGAGTAAATCGGGATAAATTGAATATTCTTTTCGAACATTTTTATAATAATTAGAATACGAATCCCAATCTTGACCTAAAACAGATAAATCAGTATCAATGAAATAATTGGCGTCAGAATCTTTATTTAGCAAATGACTTTTAGTTGCTAAAATTTGATTTTTACAACTTTCAATTACTGATTTTGGAACTGATAATGGAGCCATTTTTTCATTTGCAAAGTTGGCACTTTTTTCTTCATTATTAGATTTTGTTGCTTTGTAAATAATATCGTGATAAAACAAAGTAAACAAAATGCAATTCCAATCTTTAATTTCTGATTTCACTTCCTGAAGTTGATTTACTAAATTTTCGAGATGATTTAAAGTATGATAATATCGATTTTTTGATGAATAACGGAATTCGATATCATTCCATAAATTATTTATCAAATCAACATCATTGGAATAACAAGCAATTAATTCAAAAAACGTTTGTTTTAGCATAATATTTTAAATCTAAAATCAAATATTTCTGTTAATGAACATTCGTCAAATCGACTTTTTTATTCCCTGTTTTTAATATCAAAACTATCGGAATACACAATAAAAATACCACGCCTAAATACATAAAAATATCCATAAAAGATAAAACACTGGCTTGTTTCATTACTTTAATTTCTAAAACTTGATTGGCTTTATCCATCGCTTGGTTGAACGTGTAACCTTTTGCTATAAATCCTTTTTGAAGCATGGCAACCTGATTTTGAACTACAAATTTGGTTTTATCTAATTTAGAAACCAAATCTACGCGATGTTGTTGGTTGAATCGTGCAATAAAAGTTGTAATAATTGCTATTCCAAACGAACCACCCAATTGTCTCATCATTCCTGTAAATGCTGCGCCATCACCAATTTCTTTTCCTTTTAAAGTAGATAAAGACAAACTAGTAATTGGCACAAAAAGCAGACCTAAACCAACGCCACGCAAAACCAATGCCCAATACATGTGCTCTTCGCCAGTGTCTGGCGTAAGTACACGACTCATCCAAAAAGTAAATACAAAAAACGCTAAAAATCCAGCGGTAATCATATATTTTTGAGAAATACCTCGTTGAATCATTTTTCCAACCATTGGCATCATAAACCCTGTCATTAATGAACTCGGAATGAGTAATAATCCAGCATCGGTAGCCGACCATCGCAAAACAGATTGGGTGTAAATAGGTATTAAAAATGTGGATGCATACAATCCAAAACCTAAAATAAATGCCATTATTGTTCCAACTCTTAAATTGGTATCTTTAAAAACTTTCAGGTTTACAATCGGAAATTTATAAGTCAATTGCCTTTTTATGAACAAAATAAATCCTAGTACGGTTATAATTGTTAGTGTTAAAATTGTTTTATCGTTGAACCAATCGTCTTGTTGTCCGTGTTCCAAAACAAATTGCAGAGAACCAATACACACCGTTAGTAAAAAAATTCCTATCCAATCGACTTGAGATGCTTTCAGTTTTTCGCCATATTTTGGACTTTTAACGTAAATAATTGTCAAAATTGTAGCAATAATTCCAAGTGGGACATTGATGTAAAAAATATACGGCCAAGAAAAATGATCTGTTATGTAGCCTCCCAATGGCGGTCCAAGCGTTGGTCCCATAATGACACCCATGCCATAAAACGCTTGTGCCATGCCACGTTTTGCAATTGGGTAACTCTCGGTCAGCATGGTTTGTGCGGTTACTAAAAGTGCACCACCACCTAATCCCTGTATGAATCTAAAAATAACTAATTCCCAAATATTTGTAGCATTGCCGCACATAAATGATGCTACAGTAAAAATAATTATGGATGCTGTGAAATAATTACGTCGCCCAAATTGTTGCGATAACCAACTCGTCATCGGGATAATGATCACGTTTGCAATAGCATAAGCCGTAATTACCCATGCAATATCAGTTAATGTTGCGCCCAAACTTCCTCGCATATTGTTCAATGCAACATTTACAATTGTTGTGTCTACAATTTCTAAAAGTGAACAAAGTATAGCAATAACCGTTATGATAACACGGCGAAAACCATATTCTACTAATTCGTCTGGATTGTTTTGAATCATTTTTCTTTGTTGTAGGTTCTAAGTTGTAGGTTCTAAGTTTTTATCATTTTGTTAAAACTTAGAACCTACAACTTAGAACTATTTTATGTTAACATCAACTTCCGCATTCATCCCAGAACGAAGAAGTTGTAGTTTATTTTTGTCATTTTTATCCGAAAAGGTAATTTTTACGGGAATTCTTTGTACCGTTTTTACGAAATTTCCGGTAGCATTATCAGGAGGTAATATCGAAAATTGAGAACCTGTTGCTGGAGAAAACGATGCCAGAGTTCCAACAAATTCTTCGCCACCAAAAGCATCGATTTTAATGGCAACTTCTTGACCTACTTTCATTTTATCCAATTGTGTCTCTTTGAAATTCCCTATGACCCAAACTTCGGAATTATTGATTAAAAAAAATAACGATTGACCTTGTTGAACCAATTGCCCTGGCTGAATATCAATTCTCGAAACTTGCCCGTCAACTTGCGCTGTTACGATCGTGTATTCTAAATTTAATTTTGCAGCCTCTAAAACCGCATTGGCTTTTGCAATATTTGCCGAAGCAACTTTAGTCTGATTTCCAGAAACTATGGTTCTTGTTTTTAAAACATTTTTTTGATATTCGCTTGCTCTTTGTTGGTCTTTCAAAATATTCAATTGGCTTTCGGCTTCTTGTTTTGCTGCCAACGATTGCTCGTATTGTTGTTTAGTAATTGAATGATTTTTATACAAATTATTATATCTTTCGAAATCTGCCGAAGCACGACCCAAACGAATTTTTGCAGTTTCTATGTTTCCATTTGCAGTTGAAATATTAGCATCAGAAACCGAAACATTAGCATTTGCTGTTCCAATTTCTGATTTAGAAACTTCATAACCGCTTTCGGCAACTGCCAAACCAGCTTTTGCATCTTCGACTTTAACCAAATAATCTTTGTTGTCGATTATCAAAAGTGTATCGCCTTTTTTAACAAAATCGTTGTCTTTTACAAATATTTTTGAAATATATCCAGAAACTTTCGGAATTATTGGATTCATATTCTTCTGAACTTGAGCATCATCAGTGGTTTCATGCGATTGTGAATGCAAATATCTCATAATTCCATAACCCAATCCAACGAGGATTATTATTGGAAGAATGATTTTCACTTTGTTTTTTTTTGGTTTTGTTTCTTCTGAATTTTCCATTTTTATTATTTAAATGAGGATGTTAATGTTCCCGAAGCTGCTTGCATTTCGTAGTATTTCAAGAAAGAATTCGCTCGAGAAAGTGCATAATTTAATTTTGAGTTGAGTTGTTCGACATCTGCTTCTAGCAAATCGTTTGTAGTAGAAAGTCCGTTGTCGTATTTGTCTTTTACAATTCGATAATTTTCACTGGCTTGACCAACTGCCTGTTCGTAAACTAAGTTTTGCTTCAAAGTCAAATTGTAATTTTCTGAAGTATTCTGAATTTGAATTTTAATATTTTCTGATAAAATTTCTTGATTTTGTTTTGTTTCTAGCAATTTATTTTTTGCTAATTTAATGTCTTTCCCAATTTTAAAAATCGAACTCAAATCATAATTAAAACCCAATCCAAAACTCAATGCATTTGTAATTGTTGCTACATTTTGAAGTTGCAAAGCCGTATAACCAGCCTTCAAAGCAATTTGAGGGAAATAACCACTTTTGGCAATTGCGATATTATTTTCTCCTGCTTTTTGAATAAAATTGAAAGCTTCTAGATCTTTTCTGTTTTTTAATGCATCATCAAAATTTCTAATTTTTACCTCCGTTTTCGAATTGTCAAATTGATGTTCGTCGATTCCAATTTTGAAATCTTCTGGAAGTTTCATTAGTGTGATTAAATAAAAATTCAAAACCGAAACATTTTTCTTCATCTCGTCTAATGACAATAGAACTTTAGACTGTTGTAATTGCGCTTTCAATAAATCATTTCGAGCAATTACTCCATTTTTTTCTAAGTCCGAAAAATCTTGTACACGTTGTTCTGCAGATTTTAAATTTTCGGAAATCAATTTAACCGATTTTTGAGCCCGATACAAATTGGCATAATATTCTACGACTTTCATCGCAATTTCTTCTTTAGTTTGAATAGATTTTGATTGTTCGGCTTTGTATAAATTTTCGTTTGCTTTAATCGAATTTTGAATTTTAAAACCCGAAAACAATGGCATATTCACATTTGCTTGACCGATTATCAATTGGTTCACATCTGGCGCAGGTTTAGAATTTGCAGATTGATTACCGTTTATTGGTAATTCGACAGTTGCACCAGCCAATCGCAAGTATTGTCCAGAAATTTTAAAATCTGGATATTGAATATTCTTTACAACCTCAAATTCCAGTTTTTTAGTTTCGATTTTCGTATTCGAAAAAATGGCTTCATTACTTTTGGAAATTGCAATATCGACGGCTTCTTTTAGATTCAAAATTGTTTCTTGCAAATACAAATTTGTAAATCCAAATAATAAAATCAATACTAATATTTTATTTTTAATTTGCATATAATAATAATGATTTAATGGTTTGTTGAATGTGATTTGTCAATTCGTTTTTTATAAATTGATTGTATTTTTCTTCGGTTTCTAATAATAAAATGTCTCCCAGAAACGTTTTATGCATTTGAAAATAAA